>DASRIK010000112.1:0-9335 GCA_035650035.1 Burkholderiales bacterium
GGACGAAAGGCGCACATCATCGCCAAGATGAACGCGCTTCTCGAGCCGCAGGCGATCGCGGCGCTGTACGAAGCGTCCAAGGCCGGTGTGCAGATCGATCTGATCGTCCGCGGCGTGTGCGCGCTGCGGCCCGGTATTCCCGATATATCCCACAACATACGGGTGAGATCGATCGTCGGCCGCTTTCTCGAGCACACGCGCGTCTTCTACTTCCACAACGACGGTGCGGAGGACGTATACCTCGCGAGCGCCGACTGGATGCCGCGCAATTTTTTTCGTCGCGTCGAAGTGTGCTTTCCGATCTTCGACACGAAGCTCAAGAAACGCGTAATGGCGGAGGGTCTGCTGCCGTACCTCGAAGACGACACCCACGCGTGGGTGATGGACCAGGAAGGCAATTACCGCTTTCTCGGGGCGGACGGCACCGGCAGCGTTAACGCGCAACAGCTTCTGCTGGATCGCCTTGCAACCCTTCAGCCTGCATAAGGCGGCTCCGGAAGCACCCCTGGAGGTCGCTCTCGACCCGGGACAGGCGGGTCCGGGCGGGAGCCTGCAAGTGCCGCAGAAAGCGGCGGCTCCGGTCCTCGATCCGGGCATGACCGTGAGCGACGCCTTTGCTGCGATCGCCCAATCGGCACTGGAGCATCTGCAGGCGAACGAGCACGGCGTGCTCGTCAGCGCCGATTCCGAATTCCTTCATCAGATGCGCGTGGCGGTGCGGCGACTGCGCTCCGGGCTGAGTGTGTTTGCCGCTGCGCTGCCCGATGGCGCGGGCACGCCGATCGCGGCGGACCTCAAATGGCTCGGTAATGCCCTTGGTCCCGCTCGGGACTGGGACGTGTTTGCCGACGAAACGCTCCCGCGAGTTCGCGCCGCCTATCCGGAGCACCCACAGCTCTCCGCCCTGTGCGCGCACACGGCACGCAAACGCGGACTCGCACGTGCTGCGGCACGCCGCGCAATCCGTTCGGCACGCTACCAGACGCTCATGACCGCGTTGACCGGCTGGATCGCCACTCGCGGCTGGCGCGAAGCCGCCGGCTCGGCCTCCGCCGCTCTGCTCGACAGTCCGATACGCACGTACGCGCAGACCGAGCTCGAAAAGCGATACGAGCGCGCCCGTCGCCGCGGCCGCAAGCTCGAAACGCTCAGCGTGCCCGAGCTTCACCGGCTCCGCATTGCCGTCAAGAAGCTGCGCTATGCCATGGATTTTTTCTCATCGCTGTTCGATGCCGAAGCCGTGCGCAGGCTGCGCTCGAGGCTTTCCCGCCTGCAGGGGATACTCGGTACCATCAACGATGCCGCGACGCTGCAGCACCTCGTCGAGCAAGGCTTTCCAAGGCCGCGCGCCGCGGCTGCAGCGGAAGCGCGAGGCATACTGCTAGGCTGGGCGGCAGGGCGCGCCGAGGCGCTCGGCCGCGAGCTCGACCGCGCCTGGAAGCCTTTCCGGCGCAGCCAGACATACTGGTGATGGATCTCATCCTCTGGCGGCATGCGGATGCGCAGCCCGGCAGCGACGACGCAGCCCGGCCACTCACGCGCAAGGGAGCGAAGCAGGCCCAGCGAATGGCTGAATGGCTCGAGCAACGGCTTCCCGCGGATGCGCGCGTCATCGTGAGTCCGGCGGTCCGGGCACAGCAAACCGCGGAAGCCCTGGGCCGCGACTCCGAGACCATCGCACAGGTGAACACGGATGTGACACCGGCCGAAATCCTGAAGGCGGCGGGATGGCCGGATGGGCGGGGTGCGGTCGTCGTCGTCGGGCATCAGCCCGCGCTGGGTGCCGTGGCGGCACTCGTCATGACGGGCAGAGTTGCGCCGTGGCGAATCAAGAAAGGCGCCGTCTGGTGGATCTGCAACGAGCCTGGAGAAGCGACGCCGATGCTGGTGGCGGTGATGGCGCCGGAACTACTGTGACAAGTTGACGGTCCGCGGGGCCACGGCTAAACCGCGGCCGCCGCTTCCGGCTGCGCATCGATTTCTTCGAGTCCCGGCACCTTCAGCTCGAATCCGATCTTGTCCCATTCCCGAATTTCTTCGCGCAGTGCCGTGGCGGTCAGCGGATTGCGCGTGAGCCACTCCGCGTCGACGACGAGCCTGAACCTGGCGCCCTGGTATCTCGCCTGCACTGCGGGCAACGGGATGTCGGCACGGCTGCGGTAAAAAAGCACCGCGAGCCGCAGCGCCATCACCGAACGCATGTCCACGGCGCCTTCTATCCGGCTGCCAACCTTCCTGAGCGAGCGCCGGTGGGCCAGCACGAGGAGCGCGACCTGCATCTGCTCGTCACGGGAAAAACCCGGTATGTCCGCGTTCTCGATGATGTACGCACTGTGCTTGTGATATCCGCTGTACGCGACGGAGATACCGATTTCGTGCAGCTTGGCGGCCCACGCGATATACATCGGGTCGAGCTCGTCCGCATCTTTTGCGTCGGCGGTGAGCTTGCGGTACAGCGACAGCGCGAGCGTTCCGACGCGGCGAGCCTGCAGTGCGTCGACGTGATAGCGCTGCATGAATTGCGCAACCGTGACGTCGCGCATGTCTCTGCGATGCACACGGCCCAGCAGATCGTATAGCAGCCCTTCGCGCATCGCGCCGGACGCAGGCGTCATTTCCTCGATGCCCAGCTCGGACAGGACCGCGGACAGGATGGCGAGGCCGCCCGGAAGGACGGGTGCGCGGTCGGGGCGGATCCCGGCGAGCTGCATGCGCTCGAGGCTGCCGGCTTTGATCATCGCGGCCCGCAGCTTTTCGAGACCGGGGAGAGTGATCGCACCATCGCCATAAGCGTTGATTTGCAAAATTTCGGCCAGGGCCCTTATCGTTCCGGCAGACCCGATGGCCTGCTGCCATTGCCGGCCGGCGGAGAAGCCGGAGACGATCGGCTGCAGCTCGTTGCGGGCCGCGAGCTCCGCTTCTTTCATGGCGCCTTTCGTGATCCGTCCATCGGGAAAGTACTGACGGCTGTAGCTCACGCAGCCCATGTAGAGGCTCGCAAGCTTCTGCGGCTTCAGGCCCGAGCCGATGATGAGCTCGGTCGAACCGCCGCCGATGTCGACGACCAGGCGCCGCTCCTTCGTGGGCGGAAGGCTGTGCTCCACGCCGATGTAGATGAGGCGCGCTTCCTCGCGTCCGGCGATCACCTCGATGGGGAATCCCAACGCGGCCTGCGCGACGCGGAGGAACGCACGGGCGTTTTTCGCGACGCGCAGCGTATTGGTGCCGACCGCGCGAACGGCCCGGCGGTCGAAGCCTCGCAGCCGTTCGCCGAAGCGCTGAAGGCAGGCGAGCGCGCGCTCCTGCGCGGCGGCGTCGAGGAGCTTGTTCTCGTCGAGACCGCCGCCCAGGCGTATCGGCTCGCGCAGCGAATCGAGCGGGTAGATCTGATCGTCTACGATGCGCGCGACCTGGCAATGGAACGAATTGCTGCCGAGATCGATCGCTGCAAGCGTCGAATATTCAGCCATCAGCGTCGCGATCGTGCAAGCATGCTGCGAGTATAGGCAATCGCCGAGCCGATGTACACATCGCCCTGGCCCGGCGCGGCAGACGGCCCAGAGGGAAACCTAGCTGTCGACGATTTCGCCGTCGTTTCTGCGGAATCACCACGGTCGCGGAGCGCGATCTGCCCCCGCCGGACCGTCCGGCCACGAGCAGTACGATGACGTGCGGGCCTGCTGTAACGAAAACGTCATCTATCCGCAATAATATCCAGACCCGATCGGACGGCAGGATGGAATGTGGCCAAGATACTGGTTGTCGAAGACGAAGCGGATATACAGGAGCTGATCGCATACAACCTGGAACGCGCAGGGCATCACGCGCTGCGCAGCGCGAGCGCCGAGCAGGCACTGGAACTGGTCCGGGAAGCGTTGCCGGATCTCGTGCTGATCGATTGGATGCTGCCGGGCATGAGCGGGATCGAGCTCGCGCGGTGGTTCAAAGCCAACAAGCGCACCGAGGCCATCCCCCTCATCATGGTGACCGCGCGCGGCGCCGAACAGGACAAGCTCTCAGGACTGGAGATCGGTGCAGACGATTACATGACCAAGCCGTTCAGCCCGCGCGAGCTAAACGCCCGCATAAAAGCCGTTCTGCGCCGCCGCGCGCCCCAGACGACGGACGATGCGGTGGAAGTGCGGGGCCTGAAGCTCGATCCGGCCAGTCATCGCGTGCTCGCCCACGATACCCGGCTCGAGCTCGGCCCGACCGAGTTTCGTCTGCTCCATTTTTTCATGACGCATCCGGACCGCGTCTACTCCCGTGCGCAGCTTCTGGATCATGTGTGGGGAGATCACGTGTTCGTCGAGGAGCGCACGGTGGACGTTCACATCCGGCGCCTCAGGAAGGCCCTCGAAGCGACGGCTCACGACAAGTTGGTGCAGACGGTGAGAAGCGCAGGCTACCGGTTTTCACGCACCTGAGCCGCCTCGTTCGAGAGCCGCTCGACTGCGGAGGCGAGCACGGCGGAAACTTCCCCTGCGGGAACAACTGTATCGAGGCGCAGTTGGCTGTCCTGGCGCAGTGAGGTGAGGCGCTCTTCGAGATCGCCCAGACCGGCGATCGGCAGTCGCACGACCGATTGCGGTAAATCCAGGCCGCGGGGAAAGTGCTGCAGCGATTCGAGATACGCCGTGACCAGGAAATAGACGGCATGCTCGTTCGCGGCCGAATTGATGGCGTCCAGAATCATCATGCGGGCATACTCCTCGGGTGACGTGCGGAGAGCCTAAGATAGGCGTATTACAGAAATTGAAAACGTATGTGACGCTCTCGCTACAGCCGCGTCCCGCCGGTCGGCGGCGATGTCACGACATCGCAACGCAGGACATTTATAAGACGCTCACGCGCTTGTGAAACTGGGTATACGGTCCAAGCTGCTCCTCTTTTCGCTCACGCTGATCGCGATTTCCACCATGGCAGCGGAAATGTATCTGTCGCGAGCGCTGGAGCACCAAATACTCGAGCGTATTCGGGAGGATCTGCTCGTTCGTGCACGGCTTGTCGCGCAGCGCGTTGCATCGCGCGTGGCCGCGCTCGACGATCGGGACGCCTCAGACGCGCTTGCCGACGAAATGGCGCATGTCGCTGCCGCGCGCGTCACGATCGTTCACAGCGATGGCACCGTGGTGGGGGACTCGGAGCTCACCGTGCCCGAGCTGACGCAGCTCGAGAATCATGCAACGCGGCCGGAGATAGACCAGGCGCTGCGCAACGGCGCGAGCAGCACCGTGCGATACAGCACGACCACGCGCGCTCCGATGATGTATGCGGCCGTTCGCATCGTGCGGCAACATCTCCCGATCGGCACGGCGCGTGTCGCCGTGCCACTGACGGAGGTGGACAGTGCCATCCACGAAATGCGACGCAGCCTTGCGATCGGGGCGCTGGTTTCGGTCATCGTTGCGTCCCTGATCGCTTTCCCGGCCGCGCAGCTTACGTCCGCCCGGCTGAGAAAGCTTACGGAAGCCGCAAAGAATATGGCTGCGGGCAATCTCGAGACCCGTACACGTGTCGCGGGCAACGACGAAATCGTCAGCCTCGGGCATGCGCTCGACCAGCTCGCGGGCAGTCTCACGCGCAGCCTCGGCGAGCTGCGGGCCGAGCGCGATCTGCTGACCGGAATTCTGTCCAGCATGAACGAGGGCGTGCTGATGGTCGGCAGCGACCGGCGCATCGTTCTCACCAATCCCGCACTTCGGGCAATGCTGCTCATCGGCCAGGATGCCATCGGCCGATCCGTTCTGCAGGTAGTCCGTAACGCGGATTTGAACCGGCTGCTGGAAGCCGCCGCGCAGGGCGACGAAGCCGAAGTGGAGGTCGATCTCGCGGGCTTGAGGCCTCGACGCGTGCTCGTCCGCGCTGTGCGGCTGCAGGACGCGCCAAGCGGTGTGCTCGCCGTTTTCGTCGACGTCACGGAGCTGCGCAGGCTCGAAGCGGTCAGGAGAGATTTCGTGGCGAATGCGTCTCACGAGCTGCGCAGTCCGCTCACCACGGTTCGCGCCGCCGCGGAGACTCTGGCCACGGTCGAAAACGACCCCAAGGCCGCCGCCCGTTTTGTGGAGCTCATACAGAGAAACGCGGACCGGCTGGCGAACCTGATCGACGATCTGCTCGAGCTTTCGCGCATCGAGTCGCGCGAGCTCAACCTCCAGCTCGAGACGTTCGACCTCACCGCGATCGTCGACCGGACGCTTTCCCAGCACGCGCATCGCGCACAATTGAAACGCATCGTGCTCGCCCACAATGTCGGAGAGGCGCCGGCCGTGCGTGCGGATCGTCGCGCGCTCGAGCACGTGCTCGGAAACCTCATCGACAATGCGCTGAAGTACTGTCCCGACGGCGCGGGCGTGCGCGTGAGCGCGGCTGCTGAAAACGGTCTGGTGCGGGTATCAGTTGCCGACACGGGACCCGGGATCGCGCAGGAGCATCTGCCCCGCATTTTCGAGCGCTTCTATCGCGTGGATGCCGGCCGCTCGCGCGAGCTCGGCGGGACCGGCCTCGGATTATCCATCGTGAAGCACCTCATCGAAGCCATGGACGGCAGCGTGTCGGTCGAGAGCACGATGGGCTCCGGATCGACATTTTCATTCACGCTGCACCGGGCGTAACATTCAACAGGAATCGCCATGCCTACTCTCGCCGACCGCGAATACGACTCCGAGCTTCGCAAGCTCCACGACCAGCTTCTCCTGATGGGAGCCAAAGTCGAGGAGATGATTGCGAACAGCATGCGCGCGCTCACCGAGCGCGACAGCGAGCTCGCGCGACGCATGATCGAGTACGACCACCAGGTGAACCGGCTTGAGCTCGAGATCGACGATTTATGTCTGCGGATACTGGCGAAACGCCAGCCCGTCGCCTCGGACCTGAGGCTCATCACGACGGCGCTCAAGCTCGTCACCGACCTGGAGCGTATCGGCGACGCATGCGTGAATGTGTGCGAGCGGGTGGTCGAGCTCAACATCGAACCGACCCTCAAACCCTACGTCGACCTTCCGCGCATGGCCGAGACTGTGCAGGCGATGGTGCGGGATGCGCTGGACGCGTTCGTGCAGGCCGATCCCGAGCGCGCGCGGGAAGTCGTCGAACGCGATCGTGTCGTCGATGCGTATTACGGGCAGGTTTTCCGCGAGCTCCTCACCTACATGATGGAAGACCCGCGGAATATCTATCGCGCCGTGCGTGCGCAATCGATCGCCAAGTACCTGGAACGCATCGGCGACCACGCCACGAATCTCGCCGAGATGGTCATCTTCATGATCGTGGGAAAGGACGTGCGGCACCTCGGCAGCATGGCGCAATCGAGCGGCCATCGCATGCCTCGCGGGATACTGTTCATCGGCGCGCACAACGCGGCACGCAGTCAGATTGCCGAAGGCTGGGCCCGCAAGCTGTTCCCGCCGGGTGTACAGGTGTGCAGCGCTGGCGCGCAGCCGGCGGCGGTCGTGCACCCAAGCGCGATTCGCGTGATGCAGGAAGTCGGTATCGATATCGCGGGCCAGAGACCAAAACCGGTCGGCGACATACCGATCGGGGACATCGACACGGTCATCACGGTGTGCGCGGAAGAAGGCTCCTGCGCGCTTCCACCGGGCGGTCTCGTGCAGCATCACTGGGCCCTGGAGGATCCAGGTGCCGCCTGGAGCTCGGAAGAGGAGCTGCTGCCGGCGTTCCGCAAGACGCGCGAGGAGCTGCGCACGCGGCTGGAGGAGCTGCTGGATAAATCCAGATAGTCGAATTCCCGGCCCGCCGTTCGTCGGCACGCGCGGGAGCCGACGTCGAAATCATCGCCCGCCGATCGACTATAGGTGCTGGCAACCGACTCGCCTGGGCAAACGCCTGGACTGCCAGCACCTTTCAATCGACCCTAAGGAGAATCGATCATGCCTGAAGTAAAGCCCGTCCCGGAATACATGCACACCGTCACGCCGCACCTCGTCTGCGCCGGAGCGGCAGACGCAATCGAGTTCTACAAAAAAGCTTTCGGAGCCGTCGAAGAAGCCCGCTTGCCAGGTCCGCAGGGCAAGATCATGCACGCGATGATTCGCATCGAGGGGTCTGCCGTGATGCTGGTCGACGAAATGCCGGAGTGGGGCGCGCTGGGCCCGAAATCTCTCAAGGGATCGCCCGTGACTATCCATCTCTATGTCGAGAACGTCGACGCCTTCTTCCAGCGTGCGGTCGACGCGGGCGCAAAAGTCACGATGCCGGTGGCGGACATGTTCTGGGGCGATCGTTACGGCAAGCTCGAGGATCCGTTCGGCCACCATTGGTCCGTTGCCACCCACATCCGGGACGTCACGCCCGAAGAAGCGCGGCAGGCCATGCAGAAGATGGCTGCTGATTCTCAGCCTTCATGAGCGCTGCCTCACGACCCTACAGGAGACAACATGAAATTCGTATGCCTCGGATACATCGAGCCCGGCAAGTTCGAGAACCTGTCGGAAAGCGAGCGCAACGCAATGATGGACAACTGCTTCACGTACGACGATGCGCTGCGGAAGAATGGCCACTTCGCGGGCGGTGAAGCGCTGCAGCCGCCCGGCACCGCCGTAACGCTGCGTACGAAAAGCGGCAAGGTAATGGTCACCGACGGACCGTACGCCGAGACGAAGGAACAGATCGGCGGCATCCTTATCCTCGAAGCGAACGACATGGATCATGCGATCGAGCTCATGTCGAAGCATCCCGGCGTGCGTGTAGGTCCTTTCGAGATTCGTCCGGCGGCGGACCTTGGCCGGATGATCGACGAGAGCGAGCGGCGCCGCGCCGCCGAGAAGGCGTGACGATCGCCGCCCAAGCAGCGGTTCCGACGCGCGAGCGCCATGCGTGAGCTATACCTCGAGGATCTGGCTGCGGGTCAGACGTTCCGGTCCGGGCGGCTGCGCGTGCAGGAAGACGACATCAAGAGTTTTGCCGCGGCGTTCGACCCGCAGCCGTTTCATCTCGATGCAGCGGCCGCACGAGGCTCGTTTTTTGGAGAGCTCATCGCGAGCGGCTGGCACACGGCTGCGCTCACGATGCGCCTTCTCGTCGAGGGTGAGTTCAGACCTGCGGGCGGTCTGATCGGTGCAGGAATCCAGGAGCTGCGCTGGCCGAAACCCGTGCGGCCCGGGGATGAGCTGCATCTGCAAAGCGAAATCCTCGACGTGCGCGCGTCGAAGTCGCGGCCTGACGTCGGTCTCATCAAGCTGAGGACGACGACACTCAATCAGAACGATGAGCCGGTGCAGGTTTTCGTCGGGAATCTCGTCGTGCCCCGCCGCCCGGATGCATAGGGTGGCGGAACTCAGGATGCCGATGGCAGCTCACGAGGTGATCGTTGACCA
>DASRIK010000113.1:0-9980 GCA_035650035.1 Burkholderiales bacterium
CTGCGCCGTTGAAAACTTCGAAATAGCCCTGCTTGTGCTCGAAGGCGACCGGGCTCGCGGTGTAATCGTCGCGCGCGATGAGCGCCGCGAAGAGGCCGTTCCGAGCACACTGCCCCACGTGCAACGGCTTTACGTACGTTCCGAAGTTCGACTTGATGCCCGAGGCGAGCGACGCGGCAATTGCGAGCGCGACCGCGGTGCGTTGGTCGTCCAGCTTCAGCAGCTTCGCGCACGCTGCTGCGGCGCCGAATACGCCGATCGTGCCGGTCGGATGCCAGCCGTGCGTGTACTGATACAGGTTCACGCCCAGCGAGATCTTGCATTCGGTTTCGAAACCGCCAACGTACGCGGTGATGAAATCGCGGCCCGACGCACCGATCTCATCCGCAAGCGCAAAAAGCGCGCTCAAGACCGGGGCTGAGGGATGTCCACCCATCGTGTTGCTGCAATCGTCGAAGTCGAGCGCATGGGACGCCGTTCCATTCACGAGCGCCGCGTCCAGCGGGCTCGTGCGCTTGGATGTTCCGAGCAGCAAACTCGATCCGCCAGAGGAAAGAACGCCTGCGACAATCGTTGCACAGGGATCGTTGCTGCCGGCGAGCGTGACGCCGATCGTGTCGAGGATTCCGATTTTTGCCCAGCGCACGGCTTCCGCCGGCAGGTCTTCATAACGTAGCGCGTTGATGCGTTTTGCGAGCTCGAGAGCGATGGGCATGAGTCCTCCTGTCAGTCCATACGTATATTCATCTGCTTCGTGAGCTTCGCCCACTTGGCGACTTCCGAGCGGATGTGGCGGCCGAACTCTTCGGGCGCGGTGCCGACCGGCTCGGAGCCATCGGCTGCAAGTCTCGTCGCGACATCCGGCTGACGCAGGATCTCCACGACTTCCTTGTTCAGTCTCGCCACGATCGGCTGCGGCGTCTTGGGCGGCGCAACGATACCGTACCAGCCGGCGACCTCGTAGCCTTTGACGCCCGCTTCCTGCATTGTGGGAAGCTCCGGAGCCGCTCTGGAGCGCTTCGCTGTCGTGACGGCGAGCGGACGGAGCTTCCCGGCCTTGATGTGCGGCTGGGCCTGCAGGATCGTGGAATAGAGCATCTGAATCTGCCCGGCGATGACGTCGATCATGGCCGGGTTACCGCCCTTGTAAGGGATATGCACGATATCGATCTGCGCGAGCGAGCTCAGAAGCGCGCCGGAGAGATGGCTCAGGCCTCCGGTACCCGACGAACCGTAGTTGAGCTGGCCGGGTTTCGCTTTTGCCAGCGCGATCAGCTCTTTCACCGATTTCGCCTGAACGGATGGATGCACGACGAGCGCGTAGGGCTGCGTGGTCGCCTGCGTGATCGGCAGCACGTCTTTGGTAAGGTCGTAGGACAGATTCCTGATGAGCGATGCGTTCACGGAATGGCTGGAGGAAATCATGCTGATCGTGTAGCCGTCGGGTACCGCTTTTGTCAGGATGTCCAGCGCGATCGTGCCGTTCGCACCCGGCCGATTGTCCGCGACGAACTGCTGCCCGAGCCGCTCGCTCAGATGTTGCGCAATCGTTCGCGCCGTGATGTCCGTACCGCCTCCGGGCGCGAACGGCACGAGCATGCGCACGGGCTTCAACGGATATTGTGATTGCAGGGGTGTAGCGCTTTGCGCGGACTGAAAGACGGACGTGCAAGCCACGCCCAGTGCTGCCGAGGCAGTAATACAAATCGTGCGGACACTTCGCCGCATGTGTTCTCCTCGTTTCGATTTGGGTATCCTGAATCGCCGGCCGCGCTGCGCGCGGCCGGTAATGAAAGTGGCGGAAGAGAGTGGGAGTCGAACCCACGCAGGACCGCCTGCGGCCCCTACCGGGTTTGAAGTCCGGCCGCCCCACCGGGAGCGATTCCCTTCCGTGCGATGAACGGCCGCATTTTAGCTGGCCGCGCGTGTTTCGTCGCGTCGCGCGTCGGGTCACCCGAGCCGCGCGCGGACGTTTTCAGCAGCGCTGCGTGCTTCCTTCAGAACGTCGACGAGCGTGCCGCCAAAGCCGCTGCGAACGGCGCCAATCGCGAATACGCCGGGCAGCGCGGTTTCGAAGCTTTCGTTCGTGCGGACGAAGCCGGCGGCATCGCGACTCACGCTCTCGGGCAGAAACGCCGCGTTCGGTTCGAGGCCAATGTAGGCGAACACGCCGGCGCAAACGTGCTCCTCGCTCCGTCCGTCGGTGTGCCGGACGTGTGCCTTCTCGACCATTTTGTCGCCGAGGATCGCGTCGACCGTGGCATTCCGGATGATCGTAATCTTGCCGTTCGCTTTCACCTGTTCGACGAAATGCGGAGCGGCTTTGAACGACTGTCCGTGATGAACGAGCACGACTCGTCGGCAGTAGCGAGCGAGCACGAGTGCTTCCTGGAAAGCCGAGTCGCCGCCGCCGACCACGATCGCGTCTTCGTTCTGGTACATGGGTCCGTCGCAGTCGGCACACTGAGAAACGCCGCGGCCTTCGAACTCGGCTTCGCCCGGCACGCCGAGCTTTTTCAGCCGTGCGCCGGAAGCGACGATGACGCTGCGTGCGCCATATGTGCCGGAGTCGGTAACGACTTCCTTCACATCGCCCGCGTCGCGGAGTGCCGTGACCGCCTCCTGGATGCTCGTGACGTCGCGCTCGGAATTTTTCTGCATGAGCTCGGCCGCAAGCTCCGCGCCGGAAGCAGGAAGTCCCTCCGGCGCAGGCTCGAGTTCGTTCACGTTGATCACGAGCCCGCCGAAAAGCTGCGCTTCCATGGTGGCGACTTTCAAACCGCGTTCCGCGAGCGCGCCCGCTGCGGCGAGCCCGCTCACCCCTTCGCCGATGACGATCACGTCGTAGCTGGTTTGTGACATGACTTACCTCCTGTGTGTCTGTAACGGTCGCCTCGGCGGCGCGCCTTTCGCTGCGGGTTTTGCCGTGGCGACGCTGGATGGTCGCGGCGGCGGCGTGGCGGCCCCGAGAATCGGGACGAAGTCTTTCCGCATCTTCCGGGTGTCGCCGACGCGCTGCGTGATGCCAAGGCTGTCGAGGAATTCCAGGATTTCAATCGCGAGGCTGCGTCCGATACCGGTCGCATCGCGATATTGCGCCGCCGTGAACTGGCCGTTCGGCTGTGCCTGTGCGGTTGCGTGCGCCACCGCGGCGAGCGTCGCGAGCGTGGAGCGCGGATAGAAGCGGTCGCCGGTCACCCGCATGACCTCTCCGCTCTTCGCTTTCCGATACAGAAAATCCTTGACCATCGCCTCTTTGAGTTTTACCTGCAGCGCGAGCTCGCGCAGCGGTGGCACGTTGTAGCCGCAAGCCTCCAATGCCGGTCTCACCGTCTGCCACAGCCGATCGTCGGCCGCGTTTGCGGTTGCGTTGTGTCCGGGAAGACGGGCGAGGGAGCCGCTCGCTTCGAGCTTGCGCTCGTCGGCAAGCCGGCGCAGAACGCTGCCGAACGCGTCGCTGTCGATGTCTGCCGAGATTTTTTTACGCAGCGCTTCGACGTCGGCACCGACGGCCTGCGGCTGCTGCCGATGAAACGCGGCGAGCTCCGCGAGCACCGCGTCACGTACCGCGCTATAGCGCGCCTGAGTGATGGCGACGCGGCGATCCTTTCCGAGCTCCACGACACTGGATTTCTCGTACAGTCTTGCTGCGCGCTGAGCCGTCAAGTTGTAAAGGAGCTCGAACCGACCGAGATCGATGGGCCGCTCGCCGCTTGCAAGCAGCGCCGCGAAAGCGTCTTCCGGCGCATCGGCCTCGAGCGCCTTGAGCTCCGCAAGTCTCTCGCGCGAGCTACGGCGAGTCGCAGGCGCGAACGGATCGAGTACGAAGCCGCCGCCCAGCGTGCGCGTGGCCGACTGGTCCCGAATGATGAAGCGATCTCCGCGCAGCGCGCAGACCGGTTGATCGAGCACGAGCTGCACGACCGCGCCGGCGCCCGGCGCGACGCTTTCGCCGCGGCGCGTCGCAAGGCGCGCAGTCACGTCGCTCGTTGCCACATGCAGGTGCACGGGCGTCCAGTGGTCGAGCGAATGTTCTTCGGCGGCGAGCACCGTAACGCGCGCGTCGAGTCGTTGCGTAGGCCGGTGCAGCTCCTGCGCGAGAACCCAGTCGCCGCGGCGCACCGAATCCAGCTCTGCGCCCGTCAGGTTCAGCGCGCACCGCTCGCCGGCGCCAGCGCGCTCGGCGGGTTTGCCCTGGATCTGTATACCGCGCACGCGCACGGGAATGCCCGCGGGTGAGATCGTCAGCTTGTCGCCCGTTTTCACAGCCCCGCTGAACACTGTGCCGGTCACCACGGTGCCGCTGCCCGCGACGGTGAAGGTACGATCGACGGCATAGCGGAAGTGCTGGCCTTCGGTGTGCCGCGCCGCCTGCTGCTTCGCTTCACCGAAGAGAAGCGCACGCAATTCGTCGATGCCGGCTCCGGCGACAGCAGATACAGGGAGCACCGGCGCATGCGCGAGCTGCGTCGAAGCGAGCAGGCCGCTTACCGCCGAGCGCACTTCCTCGACGCGTGCAGCGTCCACGCGATCGATTTTCGTCACAACGGCCGCGCCGCGTTTTACGTGCAGCAGATCGAGTATGTTCAGGTGCTCGATCGTCTGCGGCATGATGCCGTCGTCCGCCGCGACGACGAGCAGCGCGAAATCGATTCCACAGACACCGGCGAGCATGTTGCGGATGAAACGCTCGTGGCCCGGCACGTCGACGAAGCCGATGAGACCGCCGCCTGGAAGGGGAAGGTAAGCAAAGCCGAGATCGATCGAAATCCCGCGCGCTTTCTCTTCCGGCAAACGGTCGGTGTCCACCCCCGTCAACGTTTTGACGAGCAGGGTCTTGCCGTGATCGATGTGGCCTGCGGTCGCGACGATCATAACTGAAGCTCGAGCTGGGAGAGCTGCGCGACGAACGCGCCTTCGTCGTCCAGGCAGCGAAGATCCATGAGGAATAGGCCATCCTTGATGCGCCCGATGACCGGGATCGGCAACGCGCGAAACGCGCTCGCGATCCGCTGAGCGGCGGAGCTTTTCGTTCGCTGATCGGTCTCGATCGCTATTGCCGCGCTCGGGAGCGAGTCGACCGGAAGCGAGCCGCTGCCGATCTGGCTCGCGCAGGCGGTCACATGCACGCGTGCTTTATCGCCGACCGCGGCCGTGACGTGCGGAAGGAGTCGCGCGGCCTGGTTCTCGATGTCGTCGCGCGAGCGCGTGAGCATTTGCAGAGTCGGCAGCTCTGACTTCAGCCTCGCCGGGTTCGAATAAAGCTGAAGAACGGCATCGAGCGCCGCGAGCGTCATCTTGTCCACGCGCAACGCGCGCTTCATGGGATTCTTCTTGATACGCGCAATGAGCTCTTTGCGTCCCACGATGAGGCCCGCCTGCGGGCCGCCGAGCAGCTTGTCCCCGCTGAACGTCACCACATCCGCGCCATGCGCGAGCGCTTCGGCGGGTGTGGGCTCGTGCGGCAACCCGTACTCCTGAAGATCGACGAGCATCCCGCTTCCCAGATCCACGATCAGCGGAAGCGAGCGTTCATGGGCAAGCGACGCGAGATCGGCTTCGGCAACCGATGCAGTGAATCCCTGGATCGCGTAGTTGCTCGTGTGTACTTTCATGATCGCCGCGGTGCCTGACTGAATCGCCTCGGCGTAATCCTTGAGATGCGTGCGGTTCGTCGTGCCGATCTCGCGCAGCTTGCATCCTGAACGCGACATGATGTCGGGAATCCGAAACGCGCCGCCGATCTCGATCAGCTCGCCTCTGGAGACGAGCACTTCCTTTCGCACGGCAAGCGTATTGAGCGTGAGGTAAACGGCCGCGGCATTGTTATTGACGACCGCGGCTGCTTCGGCGCCGGTGAGCCTCGTCAGCCAGCGCTCTATGTGGGCATCACGCTCGCCCCGAGCTGCACCATCGAGATCGAATTCCAGGTTCACCGGCCGTGTCATCGCCTGCATGACCGCTTCCGCGGCGCACTTCGGCATGACGGCTCGGCCGAGGTTCGTGTGCAGCACGGTGCCGGTCAGGTTATAGACCGGCTTGAGCGATGGCGCAGTTTCCGCAGCGAGACGGGCCGTGCATGCCTCGAGAAATACCCCGTGGTCGAACGTCGCGTCTCCGGCAGTGCCGAGGCTCCTGCGCTCCGCGTCTAGCAGTTCACGGAGCGTCTGGACGACGTGCGGCCGTCCATATCGGGCCACGAGCGCAGTGACGCGGCTGTCGTTCAGCAGCCGGTCGATCGATGGAAGCGCGCGACGCGCGGCAGCGCCGGTGTTCAGCATGGCGGCCGCGCGCGAGGCAGTGCAGGCATTCGGGAGGTCGAGCGTGTGGAGCGTAGTAGTTTAGCTCAGAACGCGAAACGCCCGCCACGGCGCGTCTCGCCGACAAAGAACAAAAAGCCGCGCCGAAGCGCGGCTTTTTTCGCCCGGAGAGAGGATTATTCGAACAACCTCTCGGGCAGAGGAAGGCCGGAAGTCTCCGCAGGCGTGAGGCGCCGCTGCGGTGTCACGTGATACCGATCTTCGAGGATGTGGGCGAGTTGTCGAACGTGCTGGGCCGAGTGCCACGTGGAGCGCTCCAGCACCTGGTGCATCGGCTGCGGCCCATAGTACGTCGGCAATTTGCGCGCGCACGACTTGTCATCCACCTGTGACCACCACGCTTCGACGCGCTTCACGACGTCCTCACCGTAGCGCGCGATTTCTTCGCCCGTGGTGCAGATTCCCTCGGCGGGCGGCACGTTCGCGTGCTGTATCGCGTACTCGACACCGCCTTCGACGGTCTCGAGAAAAGCTTCGCCGATACGAAAGACGTGATGCGCAAGGAGACGGATCGGCCGCTCCCGGTTCGGAATGACGCGCTCGTTCAACTTGTCGTTCGGAAACTGCCGCACGAGACCTTGCGCGATCCGCAGCACGTTCGTCCATTTGGAAACGAGCTCAGTCGGAGCGAGCGGCGTGTGTCCCGTGCCCTGCAGCCCGACGAATTCAGCGACATCTTCGAGATTCTGACCGAACACGAAGTTCTCGCCTTTGGCGATGACGGGCACGTTGCGCACGCCGAGCTTGAGCAGCCGCTCGCGCCCGCCGGCGTCGTTCAGTACGTCGATGTGCTCGTAATCGATGCCTTTGCGCGAAAGAAACTCTTTCGCCCGAAGACAGCTGCTTCACCCAGGCTGCGTGAAGAGAACGAATTTTTCGGCGACGGTGTTCATGAACATCTCGAATGGTGGAGGAAAACCTAGGCTACTACCCGGTTCGACCGACCGTCAAGGCGAAGTACCCGCGCGCGTCGCTTGCGCGTTCTCTCGCGTGGGCAGTATGGTGCGGATGTATAATGACGCGCACTTCGTCAGACGAGCATCTCGCGCGAACATGAAGCTTATCGGCACGCCTACCAGTCCTTACACGCGCAAGGCGCGCGTCGTGCTCGCCGAGAAACGGATCGAGTACGAGTTCGTCCTTGACGCGCCGTTCGATGCAGCAACGAACGTGTCGTCCTACAATCCGCTCGGGAAAGTGCCCGTGCTCGTGCTCGACGACGCGACGACGATTTTCGACTCGCGCGTGATCGTCGAATACCTCGATAACGCAAGTCCCGTCACGAAGCTCCTGCCTGACAACACGCGTCATCGTATACAGACGCGGCGCTGGGAAGCGCTCGCGGACGGTTGTACGGATGCGTGCGTCGCGATCGTGATGGAAAGACGCCGGCCCGAAGCGCTGCAGAACGCGGAATGGATCGCGCGACAGCAGGGCAAAGTCGAGCGTGCATTGGACGCGATGTCGGAAGACCTCGGTAACCGAAGCTGGTGCGGCGGCGATTTCTTCAACCTCGCCGACGTCGCCGTGGGCTGTTGCCTGGGCTTTGTGGATCTTCGCCTGCCCGAGGTCGCGTGGCGCGACAAGTACGCCAACCTGGCAAAGCTCGCCGAGAAGCTTGCGCAGCGGCCTTCCTTCAGGGATACCGTCCCGCCGCGCACCTAAAAAGGCGCGCGCGAGCTACGAGGCTTCAGGTGTAACGGAGCCGGGTGGGCATCCGGCCTGCGGTGCCGACGCCGCTTCCTTTTGGGCCGATTCGATGATGCCGCCCCCGAGGCAGACGCGGCTTTCATAGACCACCACGGATTGTCCGGGTGTGACCGCCCATTGCGGTTCGGCAAAGTCGATCACGCAGCGCGCACCGCCTACCTCGACGATTGTGCACGGCGCATCTTTCTGGCGATAACGTGTCTTCGCGCCGTAGACCCAGTGGCAGGGCGGTTCCGTGCCGCTGATCCAGTTGAGATTGATGGCCGTGAGTCGGTTCGAATAGAGCGCGCGGTTTTCACGACCCTGCGCGACGAGCAGCCGATTGCGTTTGAGATCCTTGTCCACGACATACCAGGCGTCGCCTTCTCCGTCGCGTTGGCCGCCGATGCCGAGCCCCTGCCTCTGACCGATCGTGTAGAACATGAGGCCCATGTGCCGGCCGACCAGGCGCCCGTCGAGCGAGTAGATATGCCCGGGGTCGGCGGGCAGATAGCGGCTCAGAAACTCGCGAAACGGCCGCTCGCCGATGAAGCAGATGCCGGTCGAATCGCGCTTGTCGTGATTCGCCAGGCCTTCGCGTCGCGCGATCTCGCGCACTTCGCGTTTGTAGAGACCGCCGAGGGGAAAGAGCGTCCGCGCGAGCTGTTGCTGGTTCAGCCGGTACAGAAAATAGCTCTGGTCTTTGCTGCCGTCTTCAGCTTTGAGCAACTGGTGCACACCATCGACTTCCCGGAGCTGCGCGTAGTGGCCGGTTGCGATGTAATCCGCACCCATGCCGAGCGCGTGGTCGAGAAACGCCCTGAATTTGATCTCGGCGTTGCAGAGCACGTCCGGGTTCGGCGTGCGGCCGGCCTGATACTCTGCGAGAAACTCCGTGAAGACGCGTTCCTTGTATTCGGCGGAGAAGTTGACGGCATCGATTTCGATGCCGATGCGCTCGGCCACCGCCACAGCGTCGATCAGGTCCTGGCGCGAGCTGCAGTATTCCCCGGAATCGTCGTCTTCCCAGTTCTTCATGAAGAGCCCGACGACGTCGTGTCCCTGTTGTTTCAGCAGCAGGGCTGCCACCGACGAATCGACTCCGCCGGACATGCCAACCACAATACGTTTTCTCGCCGGCATGGCGTAAGGACTGAAGCGGGGGCTGGAAGGTTGCGATACTGGGATCGCAGCTATTCTAACTTTTCCGTGGGGACGGAGGCCTCGCGTGCGGAGCCGCAGGCATCGAGGCGAATGCTGACGAAAAAAAGAGCAGGACGGGAGTCCTGCTCTTTCTGCAAACGAAGTCTTGCTGTACTACTTGGCCTTCTCGGCCTTCTTGTCGACGGCAGCGGGGCACTTCATTTTCTTGCCATCTACCGTCACTTCCTCACCGGCTTTCTTGTCTTTGCAGACTTCGGGGAGGGTCTCGCCTTTCTTAGCAGACTTGTCAGCTGCGAACGCGACCGGCGTCAGCGACGCGACGGCGAACACGGCGGCTACGAGAGCGGACAGAAGCTTGGTCATGATATTTCCTCTTTTGAGTTAACGATGTGTGTGAGTGTTGACCGCTTGCAGCCGGTCAACGCGCTTTAACGAGGCCGGGGCGCGTCCGGTTGACAGCGGGATGTGAGGATGACTTGTTTCGACGGGAGCGTGCTTTTACGGCCGCGCTCCTGTCGTTACGCAGCGACTACTTCGCCGGAGCCATCTCGTCCTTCTTCGCTTTTGCGCGCTTGGAGGACTTGGCTTTTTTCTTCTTGGCTTTCTTTTCGACTTTGGGCGCGTCGGCGCTCGGAGCGCCGGACGGCGCGGGCGCCTGGGCGGCAGCGGTGAACGTAACGGCGGCGAATACGGCGGCGACTACAGCAGCGAGCAGGTGCTTCATGTTTTCATCTCCCCTTGAGTTTAAGTGCGAACTGCGCGTCCCTTAACGTGGATTACCCTGGTTTGGTTGACGGGAGTTAGCGA
>DASRIK010000114.1:0-2934 GCA_035650035.1 Burkholderiales bacterium
GGCCGCAGCGTAGGACCACACATCAGCGCGTATCAGGACGGCCGCGGCAAACCGAAGTCGGGACCGGTCGATGGCCACAACCGTCGCAGTATCTATATCGAAGTCCGGCGCAACTTCATAACACCGATGTTTCTCGCCTTCGACTATCCGCTGCCGGTGTCGACGACGGGCGTCCGCGGCGCATCCACGGTTCCCTCGCAAGCGCTCATGCTGTTGAACAACGAATTCGTGCTTTTATGCGCTGAGCGCTGGGCTAAGCGCTTGGAAAGCGAAGAGCCCGACGAGGCTGTTCGCGTTCGGCGCATGTTCGAAGAGGCATTCGCGCGGCCGGCAGAGGATTGGGAGGTGCGCGAAGTGGCAGCGTTTGCTCGTCAGCGTGGATGGAAAGATGCGGCGCACACGCTCTTCAATTCTGCGGAGTTTCTTTATGTCCAATGAGCACACACGCTCGGCGATGAGCAGGCGCGAGGCTCTGTGCCGTTGCGCGAACGGCTTCGGCGGAATGGCGCTGCTGTCCATGCTCGCGCGCGATTCGGCAAGCGCGGCAACACACGCGCCGCACTTTCCGGCGAAAGCGAGGAGCGTCATCTTCCTGTTCATGGATGGCGGTCCCTCGCAGATGGACACGTTCGATCCCAAGCCGCGACTGCGCACCGATCACGGCAAGGCGCTGCCGTTCAAACCACCTACGACGGTCTTCAACATCAGCGACAAGATCTTAGGTTCGCCGTTTGAGTTCAAGAAGTACGGTCAAAGCGGCGCCGAAGTGAGTGAATTGTTCCGCAATGTCGGCGAATGCGTGGACGACATCGCCATCATCCGCTCGATGGTCGCCGACCACAGCGAACACACGGCAGCCAATTACTTCATGCACTCGGGCTCGGGTTTTCAGGGCCGGCCGAGCATGGGCTCATGGGTCACCTACGGTCTGGGCAGCGAGAGTGAGAACCTGCCGGGATTCATCGTGCTCGAAAGTGGCTTGATACCGCCGGGCGGCATGGATTGCTTTAGCAGCGGCTTCCTGCCGGCCACCTATCAAGGAACTCTTTTCCGCAAGGGCGAGCACCCGATTGCCGATCTGCAGCCGGCCGAGGGTGACCGCGCGGTACAGCGCGAGAAACTCGACCTGTTGGCAAAATTGAACAAGGGCGTGGTGAAACGGTTCGGTGAAGTGAGCGAGATCGACGCGACGATTCAGAACTACGAACTCGCCTATCGCATGCAGAGTGAAGTGCCGGACCTGCTCGACTTGAGCAAGGAAACGGAGGCGACCAA
Organism: Burkholderiales bacterium; assembly: GCA_035650035.1. GTDB lineage: Bacteria > Pseudomonadota > Gammaproteobacteria > Burkholderiales > SG8-41 > JAQGMV01. The sequence continues at coordinate 1,276 of DASRIK010000114.1, forward strand.
GAAGCTCTACGGCATCGGCGGCGAACTCACCGATGAATTTGGCCGCGAATGCCTGCTCGCGCGACGGTTGGTCGAGCGTGGCGTGCGGTTCATCGAACTGCTGAGCCCAGCGCGGAAGGGTCTGGACCGTTGGGATCAACATGGAGGCCTGGAGAACGGACATCGGATCAATGCGCAGTCAGCGGACGTGCCAATTGCGGGGTTGCTGAAAGATCTGAAGTCGCGCGGGCTGCTCGACTCCACTCTTGTGATCTGGGGCGGCGAGTTTGGCCGCACGCCGTGCGCGCAGTTCCCCGACGGCGGTTATGTGAAGGAAGTTGGGCGCGATCACAATCCATTCGGCTTCACAATGTGGATGGCAGGAGGCGGCGTGAAGGGCGGACAGGTCATCGGCGCCACGGACGAATTCGGCTATTTTGCCGTGGAGAACAAGATCCACGTGCACGATCTGCACGCGACGATGCTGCACCTGCTTGGCATGGACCACAAGCGGCTCACCTACCGCTGGAGCGGGCGCGACATGCGGCTCACCGACGTGCACGGAAACGTAGTGAAGGAGTTGCTCGCGTGAGAGAGCGGTTGAACGAGATATTGAAGCGGTTCGCGGCCGATTCCGGCACGGTGCACCTGATGGGCTCCGACGGCCAGTTGTACCTGGTCGCGGCGATCGGCATTCCCGACCATGTTCTGGATCTGGTCGGAGTGGTGCCGGTGGGCAAGGGAATGGCGGGTCTGGCGGCGCAGCGCCGAGAACCGGTAAACCTGTGCAACCTTCAAACCGACACGAGCGGAGACGTGCAACCCGGAGCGAAGGCGACAGGCTTGCAGGGCTCGATCGCGCTTCCAATGATGGTGGGCGATCGAGTGGCAGGCGTGCTCGGCGTGGCCAATCATGGCGAGCGCGTGTTTACTGAAGAGGAAGTCGCGCAGATGATGGCCGCGGCATCGGCGCTGATGTTAGAAGGTCAGGAGCCTTCCTTCTGATTGGCGGCAATCTTCTTCATCGTTCGCAGCGTGTAGGCGGCGATCAGAGCGGCCACCGCGAACACAGCGCCATAGAGAACGGTGGGATGTTTTTCGGTCCAGGGCTTTATCGAACCCATGAAATCGCCGTAGCGGCGCTCGGGGCCGGGCACAAGCGTGATTCGCTCAACGGGCGCGCCGCGTTCGAGGACGACTGCAAGGTCGTAGGAAACGCCCTTCGCTTTCGGGTTGCCGTACCAGAGCGAGTGCTCGCCCGCCTGATGTGGAATGAACTTCACCATGCGCGCCGTGACTTCGAAAATCATCTTGTCAATGCTGATGGGCTGATCGTCACGGTTGTAGATGTGCAGGCGTGCGTAGCGCGTACGCTGTTCGCCGGCCTGAAGCGTGAGCTCGGAGGAGTTCCCGATGCGTGAGAGGACGCCATAGCCGGCTGTCCTCCACAACTTTCCGTCGTCGCTCACCTCGATACGCGCCGCGCGGTAGAACCCTATGGCTTTGGTTTCGATGCGCAGGCCTGACCACGGCGCCGGCCGCTCACCGAAGTCCACGCGCAGGAGCGACTCTCCCGAAGTGGCCGAGGGGTCGGGCGTCGGCGTGAACTCGCGGACCGTTTGCATCACCGCGGGAACCTCTTTACGCAGCAGCAGCGCGGCCGAGGTGAGCGTCGACGGG
>DASRIK010000115.1:0-18370 GCA_035650035.1 Burkholderiales bacterium
GAGGTCGTGGGTGAAGTGGACCTCCGCGGCGGCGTGATTCGCGTCGATTGGGGCTCGGATTTCTGATGCTTCAATTGGATGTCGTGACGCTGTTCGCGCCGATGTTCGACGCGGTGACGCGCAGCGGTGTAACGGGCAGGGCGCGCGAGCGCAGGCTTTACGAGCTCGTGCTGTGGAATCCGCGCGATTTCGCGGCGAACGCTTACCGCACGGTCGATGACCGGCCGTATGGGGGCGGGCCGGGGATGGTGATGATGGCCGAGCCCCTGGAGAAGGCGATCGCCGCTGCGTGCCAGCGTCAGAAGAGTAGTGGAGTGGCGAAGCCCCGGGTCGTGCATCTTTCGCCGCAGGGGCGTCTGCTCGACCATGCGCTCGTGGCCGAGCTCGCGAAAGAGCAGGGCCTCGTGATGCTGGCGGGACGTTATGAAGGAATCGACGAACGGCTCGTTGGCCGCGTCGTCGATGATGAAGTTTCGATCGGCGATTACGTGCTGTCGGGCGGGGAGCTCGCCGCGATGGTCGTGATCGACGCGGTGGTCAGGCAGTTGCCCGGCGCGCTGGGCGACGCGGAATCGGCGAGCCAGGATTCGTTCGCGAACGGGCTCCTCGATCATCCCCACTACACGCGGCCGGAGGTGTACGAGAACGAAGCGGTGCCCGCCGTGTTGTTGTCCGGCAACCACGCGGACATCGCGAGATGGCGGATGAAGCAGGCGCTGGGGCGCACGTGGCTGCGCCGGCCTGACCTGCTGGAGAAGAGAGCGCTTTCCCCCGAGGAGGCGGGCCTCCTCCAGGAGTTCAGGAACGAAACGCAGGGCAAGGCATAGAGGAAACGAACATGGATCTCATCAAACAGCTCGAGCAGGAAGAAATTCAGCGTCTCGGCAAGAATGTTCCGAGCTTTTCCCCAGGCGACACCGTGGTCGTGAACGTGAACGTCGTCGAAGGCGACAGGAAGCGCGTTCAGGCTTACGAGGGCGTCGTCATCGCGAAGCGCAACCGCGGACTGAACTCGTCGTTCATCGTGCGCAAGATTTCTTCGGGCGAAGGCGTCGAGCGGACGTTCCAGACATACTCGCCCCTCATCGCGAGCATCGAGGTGAAACGGCGCGGCGACGTCGGCCGGGCCAAGCTTTACTACCTGCGCGAACGTTCCGGCAAGGCGGCGCGCATCAAGGAGAAGCTCACGGTCGTCCAGCCGGATACCTCGCCCGAGGTCGCGCGAGAGTAGCGTGCTCGCCGTGCATGCAAGAAGGCGGCTTACGGCCGCCTTTTTTTGCGCCTTCAATGCGGTGTCCGCCTTTGCAGCGGTCGCCGAAGATCCGGTATCCGTGCGCGCATTGCTCGACGCCGGTGCGCGTGAGCTTGCGCTCGCCCGGATCGATGCCTCGCAGCCGCGGGACATCGCCGCCCCGCGATGGGCCGAGTGGGAGAGCTTGCGGTGCGAAGCGCTGGGACGCCTGAATCGTCGCGACGCGCTCCTCGATCGGGTTAAGACGATTCCGAAGGAGCATTTCTCCGCATCGCTCAATACATGCTTCATCGAAGCTGCACGCGCAGCGCTCGGGCGCAACGACGCGGAAGCCGCGCGCACGTACGCAGCGACCGTCCTGTGGCAGACGACCGCATCGCCGGCCGATGTTCGAGCCGCGCGCCTCGCGGTCATCGACAGCTACCTTGTCGAGCGTCGGGGCCAGGATGCGTTCAGGAGCATGTTGCGCTTCCAGCAGGACTATCAGCCTGTCGATGCCGCTGTCGCGGAGCGCTTCGCGCAGGGGTTGCTCGATCTCGGGCTGGATACGGAAGCGCTCAATTGGGTGCGTGCGGCGGAGTCCACGCCCGCGCGGCTGATCCTGCAACTGCGGAGCGGGACTGCGACGCCCGAGACGGCCATCGCACAGGCGCGTGCGGGTCTAGCGCGCGATGCCGGTTACTGGAGAGCGATATACGAAGCGGCCTCGCGAAGCCGCAACGCTTCACTGCAGATCGAAGCGCTCGAGCGCCTGCTGCAAACCGTCGATCGGCGCGACGCGGGAGCGCAGTCACGCGCGGCCGAGCGGCTCTGGCAGGCGTATCTGTCCAGTGCGATCGATACGGGCAACCGGGAGCAACTGCTTATCGGTGCCGATGGCGCGTGGGCGGACTACGCCGCGCGGCGCCTCGGGTCAGACCCGTATCTTTCGCGCGCTTTCTACGCCTACCTTGCGCAGCGCGCACAGACAGCCGACGCACGGCGCAACGCGCAGCTTCAGCTCGCGTATTCGCTGTACTCGGCAGGCCTCGATCACACCGCGCTCCGCGTGATGCAGCGCATCGGCTTCGATCTCGACGCGCTCGACGAGCAGACTCGCTATCTCCTGGGCACGATCGCATCGAAGCACAACGATCCGGCCCTCGCGCTGAAGCTGTGGGGCGGCTTGCCGACTCCGCCCGCATTGAACCCGATCGAATGGCAGCTCACGCTCGCGCAGACGGCTTTCGCAGCGGGTGATTCCGACGACAGCGTGAACACACTACGCCGCCTGCTCTCGGGCCGCACCAGCGTATCGCCGCAGCTTGCGCAGCGAATACTCGTGCTCGGCCAGGAGATGCTCGACATGCGCGTTGTCGAAAGCGCGCAGACCGTCTACGAGCTTCTCGTGCCGCTCGCATCGGCCGTCCAGGCGCGCGAAGCGCTGTTCGGTCTCGGCCGCGCGCAGGAGCTGGCCGGAGAGCCCGTGCCGGCGGCGGCGCATTACCTGCGCTCCGCACTGCTTGCACCGGCCACTGCACCCGATGCCCTTGCGCTTCAGGCGAGACTTCTCGCGGGTCTCAATCTCATGCGAGCCGGATTCAAGGAGGACGCGCGCGCACAGTTCGAATGGCTGCTCAGGAACGCAAAGGAGCCCGCACTGATCGAAGCCGCGAAGCGCGCGCTCAGCCGACTCTGATCCGGCATGAAAGCGCCGCGAAAGCTGCCGTATTCAAACGGCGCGAGAATTCCCTGACGGCGGCCGCCAAAGGTCGCTCAGGTATTCGTGCTTCTCGCTGTTCACCCAGCTCACGCGATATTCGACTGGCATGTCGGCATAGGTGTAAGCCACTCGCTTGATGATGAGCGCGGGCGTGTCGCCGGAGATCCCCAGTAGCGCCGCGATGCGTGCGGGCGCATGCGCAGCAGAAATGCGCTCGCTGATACGCGTGACCGTGATGCCGTAGCGCGCCTGATACAAACCGTAAATGGTGCCTTCGCGGCCACCGAAGACGTCGCTGTCGAGATCGGGGAAACGCGCCTGCGCCACGCTGATGTCATCGACGAGCACGGGCTTTCGCGAGAGCTTGAGCACGTTCTGAATGCGAAATACCGGCGCACCAGCTTCGGTGTCCAGCCGCCCGGCTTCGGTCGCACTCGCGCGTGCTTTCCGGAACGAACGGAGCTCGATCTCGGGGAGTTCGCGGCCGCCATCCTTGCCGACGATGTGGAAAAAGTAGAAGAGCGTGCGGTCTTCGGTGTGTGTCGCGACGAACGTGCCGCGGCCCTGATGACGCAGGAGAATGCGATCTGCGACCAGCTCGTCGATGGCCTTCCGCACTGTCCCGATGGAGACATCGAACCGGTGCGCGAGCCGCGTTTCGCTCGGAATGGCCTCGCCAGGCTTCCATTCGCCAGCGGCCAGCCCGCGCGTGAGTCTCGCCTTGACCTCCTTGTAAAGCGGGCTTGCGGCAATGCCGCCGCTCGAGAGCGTCTCGACGATGCGTGGGGTGCCGGACTCTTCCATAATGCGCGGATTCTAGCATCGCCTCGCGTGAAATTCATATAGGTCATATAGTTGACTTGGCGCAGTCCGGCCGCTAGCATTCCCCCACCAATAAGAACCTGATCAACTCCCTTCCGACGTCTCGGGGCGGCGGTATTCCCAGGAGCGAACATGATTCACATACTCGTGCACGACAAGAAAGACACGGTCGGCGTGGCCGTGATCGAAGGCATCAAGGCCGGCCAGGAGCTCACCGGCTGGGTGATGGAAGACGATTCGACCATCAAGGTGAAAGCACTGAACGACGTGCCCATCAGACACAAGGTCGCAACCAAAGAGATCAAGAAGGGCGACACCATCATCAAGTACGGCTACGACATCGGCAAGGCCGTCGCCGACATCAAGATGGGCGAGCACGCCCACGTGCACAACATCAAAACGAAGCGCTGGTAAGCAAAGGATTCGATCCATGGTCAACGCAAATACGACTTTCTGGGGCTACCGGCGCGAGAACGGCCGAGTCGGCGTCCGCAATCACGTCCTGATTCTTCCGGTGGACGATCTTTCCAACGCGGCTGCCGAGGCGGTCGCGAACAACATCAAGGGAACGCTCGCGATCCCGCATCCCTACGGTCGGCTCCAGTTCGGCGCCGACCTCGATCTTCACTTCCGCACGCTGATCGGCGCGGGCTCGAACCCGAACGTCGCGGCCGTCGTCGTGATCTGCATCGAGGAGGGCTGGGCGAAGCGCGTCGTCGACGGCATCGCGAAAACGGGCAAGCCGGTTATCGGTTTCGGCATCGAGGGGCACGGGGATCACGACACGATCCTGCGTGCATCCAAAGTGGCGAAGGAGTACGTGCAATGGGCATCCGAGCTGAGGCCGGTCGAATGCCCGATCAGCGACCTGTGGGTATCGACCAAGTGCGGCGAGTCCGACACGACTTCAGGCTGCGGCTCGAACCCTACGGTTGGCAGCGCTTTCGACAAGCTCGAGCCGCTCGGCGTGACGATGTGCTTCGGCGAGACGACCGAGATCACCGGCGGCGAGAACATTGTCGCCGATCGCTGCGCGACGCCCGAGGTGCGCGAGAAGTTCATGAAGATGTTCAACCGCTATCAGGAGGTCGTCGAGCGCAACAAGGTGGACGATCTCTCCGAGTCGCAGCCGACGAAGGGCAACATCGCCGGCGGTCTCACGACGATCGAGGAGAAAGCGCTCGGCAACATCCAGAAGATCGGCAAGAAGTGCAAAGTGGTCGGCGTGCTCGACAAGGCCGAGATGCCGACCGGTCCCGGCCTGTGGTTCATGGACTCGTCTTCCGCGGCGGCCGAAATGGTGACGCTCGTTGCAGCCGCCGGTTACGTCGTGCACTTTTTCCCGACGGGACAAGGTAACGTCATCGGCAACCCGATCATCCCGGTGATCAAGCTCACCGCGAACCCGCGGACAGCGCGCACGATGTCGGAGCACATCGACTACGATTGTTCGGGTCTGCTCCAGCGCGAGAAGAACCTCGATCAGACCGGCGACGAGCTGGTCCAGGTGATGCTGCGCACGTGCAACGGTCGGTTGACCGCCGCCGAAGCGCTCGGCCACCGCGAGTTCGTCCTGACGCGGCTTTACGAGTCGGCGTAAGCGCTTGAGCACGTTGCACGTCCGCGTCTGGCGCGGGCAGGAGTCGGGGCACTTCCAGGAATTCGAGGTGCCCCGCCTCGAGAGCCAGACCGTGCTCGACGTTGTCACACATATCCAGCGCAGGCTCGATCCGACACTTTCGTATCGCTTCGCGTGCCGCGTGGGCATGTGCGGATCGTGCGCGATGACGGTGAACGGCAAAGCGCGCTGGACGTGCCGGACGCATGTCGCGACAGTCGCGGAGGGCGATCGGCTCGAAATCGGACCGCTCCACAACCTTCCGGTGGTGAAGGATCTCGTCACCGACATGGCGCTTTTTTTCGACAAATGGGCACGCGCGAAAGGCGAGTTTAGAGGAGAGCGGAAGCGCACCGATGACTTCGCGCGCGTGAAGCCGGATTCGCGCGAGCGCATGCTCGTCGACGAAGCGATCGAATGCATCGGTTGCGGCGTGTGCTACAGCTCGTGCGACGTCGTTACGTGGAATCCCGACTACCTGGGTCCTGCCGCGCTCAATCGGGCATGGACACTCGCGAACGACGTGCGTGATGTCGCGCGGCGCGAGCGTCTTGCTGCCGTCGCCGGCGATGCCGGCTGTCACGCGTGTCACACGCAGATGAGCTGCACGGAACGCTGTCCGAAGTTTCTCTCGCCGACGAAAAGCATCGCGGGGCTGAAGCGACTGGTGCTCGCGGCTGCATTGAAGCGCGAGCTGTGACGAGCTTGCGCGCGCAGGTATTGCTCTGGGCCGCACAGCGCGCGTCTGCGGCGGTCCTCGCGATCTGCGTGCTGGTTCATCTGGTCACCATCGTCTACGCAGTCCGTAATGGACTTACTGCAGCAGAAATCCTCGCGCGGACGAGTGGAAGCATGGGATGGGCTCTCTTCTACGAGGTTTTCGTTCTTGCTGTCGCCGTGCATGCGCCGATCGGTCTGCGCACCGTGCTCGCGGAAGTAATCGGCTGGCGCGGGCGCGGTCTCGACGTGGCGATGCTTGCGTTCGGCCTCCTGCTCGCAGCCTGGGGCGGTCGCGCCGTGTATGCCGTTATCGCCTGACGCGATGAAGAACGATTTCCGTGCACGCAATCATCCCGCGTATTGGGCATTCGTGGTCCATCGCGTGTCCGGTGTCGCGCTCGCGCTCTTTCTGCCGCTGCACTTCTGGGCGCTGGCGCAGGCGCTGCAAGGTGAAGCGCGCTTCGACTCGTTCCTGCGGTGGACGGAACAGCCGCTGGTCAAAGCCGGCGAGCTCGCGCTGGTTTTTTTCCTGGCCGCACACATGGCAGGCGGTGTGCGTCTGCTCATAATCGAGCTTCTGCCCTGGCGCGATTGGCAGAAAACACTGCTCACTGCAGCAACTGCTTTCAGCGTCGCGGCAGGTCTCGCGTTTCTGCTGAACCTGATTTGATGCTGCTCTCGCGCCGATAAGAAAGCGATCCGATGGCGCGTCGACCCAACATTCTCATCATCCTCGTTGACGATCTGCGGTACGACGAATTCGGTGCGGGCGGGCACCCGTACATGAAAACGCCGCACATCGACCGTATCGCTCGTGAAGGCGCACTCTTCGAGCGCGCGTTCCATACGACGCCCATCTGTTCGCCCAATCGCGCGTCGATTTTGACAGGCCAATACGCGAGCCGGCACGGCATCATCGACAATGTCGCGCGAGATCTCGCAAGTCACCGGATCCCGAACTATCACCTGGAGCTGCAGCGTCTCGGCTACGAAACGGCGCACCTCGGCAAGTGGCACATGGGCAACAGCGGCATGCCGCGTCCGGGCTACGACTACTGGGTCGCTTACGACGGGCACGGGCGGCTGAACGATCCGAAGCTGAACGAGCATGGAACCTACGTTCAGCGCTCCGGCTACGTCACCGACATCATGAACGAGATGGCGGTGGAGTTCATACGCCGAAAGCACGACAGGCCGTGGTCGCTCTGGTTCGCTCACAAAGCCGTTCATCCCGACGCCGAGCAGGCGGCGGACGGCACGTTCAAAATGGACGGCTACGTCGTCGCGGAGCGGCACAAGGATCTCTATCGCGGCTGCGTATTCCCCAGGAAGCCGAACATGCTGCCGCCCGGGGAGGTCGTGAAGCAAAAGCCCGCCTGGGCGGAAGCGATCGAGCTCAGGAAAACGCCGGAGTCACGTATGCTGCTCGATGCGATCCACTCCGGGGAGCAGGAGGAGATCAGGTTACGCGCGGCGATGATGGCCGCTGTCGACGAAGGTGTAGGGATGGTATTCGACGCGCTCGAGAAGACCGGCCAGCTCGACGACACCTTCATCCTTTTCCTCGGCGATAACGGGTACTTCTTCGGCGAACATTGCATCGGGCCGGAACGGCGCTTCGCGTACGAAGAAGGGATCCGCTCGCCCTTCATCGTCCGCTATCCCAGGCGCGTCAAGTCAGGCACTCAGGTCCGGAAGCTGGTGCTCTGTCAGGACATCGCGCCGACGGTGCTCGAGCTCGCCGGCGGCAAGGCCGGAAAGCATGTCCAGGGTCGTTCGCTCCTTCCGCTGCTTTCACGAACGCGTAAGGGCGCGCCTGCGTGGCGTAAATCGATCCTGATCGAATACTGGGCCGAGAATGCGTATCCCTGGCTCGTCAACATGACGTATAAAGCCGTGCGCACCGAACGGCACAAATACATTCATTGGGTAAACCGCGCGCGCGACGGCGAGCTCGACGAGCTCTATGATCTCGAACGCGATCCCTATGAAATCCAGAATCTCAATCGACGTGCGAGTTATCGCCCGATCAAAGAGAAGTTGCAGCGCGAGTTGAAGCGCCTCACGACGGAAGCGCTGGGACTACATTGACGACGAGGAGGATGGGAATGCGTAACACGCCGGGTGTACTGATCGCATGCGCACTGCTCACATCGGCGGGTGCGCTCGCGCAGGCCCCTTCGACACCCTCAGCACAGGCCCCTTCGACGAGCGCGGGACAAGCTTTTCCAGCGAAACCGGTGCGTCTGATCGTGCCGTTCTCGCCGGGAGGCGCGACGGACATCGTGGCGCGCGTCGTGGCGCAGAAGCTCGCCGAAGTGTGGAATCAGCAGGTGGTGGTCGACAATCGTGCGGGGGCGAGCGGCAACATCGGCGGTGAGCTCGCGGTGAAGTCGGCGCCCGACGGCTATACGCTGTTCATGACCTCGGGCTCGATCGTCACCGCGAACCAGCATCTCTTCAGGAAGATGCCTTTCAATCCGGAGAAGGACCTTGCCGCCGTCACGAACGTTGCAAGCGGTCCGCAGGCGATCGTGATTCATCCCAGTTTCCCGACGAAGACGCTGAAGGAATTCATCGCGCTCGCAAAGTCGAAGCCGGGCAGCCTCACCTACGGCTCGGCCGGCGTAGGTACGCAGACGCATCTCGCAGCGGAGAACTTCCTCTACACCGCCGGCATCGATCTCGTCCATATTCCATACAAGGGCGAGGCGCCGGCCGTCGTCGATCTGATGGGCGGCCAGATCTTCATGGTGACGCCGAATCTTTCGGCTGCAATCGCATTCGTGCAGCAGGGAAAGCTTCGCGCGCTCGCGGTGACCAGCAAGCAGCGCTCGAAGCAGTTGCCGGACGTGCCGTCCGCCTCGGAAACCTTGCCGGGCTTCGAGAACCTCGGCTGGTTCGGTTTCATGGTGCCGGCCGCGACGCCGAAACCGCTGATCGACAGGATTTACCAGGAAACGGCGAAAGTACTTCAGGCCCCGGACATACGCACGCGTTTCGAGCAGCTCGGCATGGCGCCGGTCGGCAACACGCCTGCCGATTTCGCCAGCGCGATCAGGGAAGAGTCGGCCCGCTGGGCGAAAGTGATCAAGCAGCGCAAGCTGCAGGTTGAATGACCCCCGCGAACGGTGAACGAGCAAACGGGCGAACAGGTAAGAGAGACAGCAATGAAAGTCGATCTGAAAGAAGTCGAGGAAGCCTGCAAGGAGCTTTACATCCGCGCGCTCAAGCTGCTGCCGCCGGACATCAAGGAAGGTTTCGCACGGCTCGACGCAACCGAGACCGATGCGACGGGGAAATCGATACTCGGGACAATGATCAGGAACATCCGCGTGGCAGAGGAGAACCAGAACCTCCTCTGTCAGGACACGGGCATTCCGATCTACAACGTATCGATCGGCAGCGGCGTGGACGTGGACGGCTTCGGGCTGAAGCAGGCAATCACCAAGGGCTGCGAGCGTGCGACGCAGGAGCATCCGCTGCGTTCCTCCGTCGTGCATCCTGTCACGCGGAAGAATCAGCATACGTCCAGTGGCCGGCTCATTCCCGTCATCAACATCGATTTCGTTCCGGAAGCGGAGACGCTGTCCATCGAGATGATCCCGAAAGGTTCCGGCTCCGAGAACAACTCCTGGCTCAAGATGGCGGTCCCCGCCGACGGCATCGATGCGGTCAAGACTTTCGTGATCGATTGCGTTCTCGATGCAGGCGGCAAGACGTGCCCGCCCACGATCGTCGGTGTGGGCGTCGGCGGCACTGCCGATCTGTGCGTGCATCTCTCCAAGGTGGCTGCGACGCGGCCGCTCGGTACCCGCTGTGAAGATCCGGAAGGCGCGAAGCTTGAAACCGAGCTGACGCAGGCGGTGAACCAGCTTGGTGTCGGCCCCCAGGGTCTCGGCGGTGATTCGACTTCGTTCGCCGTACATGTCGAGACCGCGGCGACGCACATCACCATGAATCCCGTGGCGGTGAACATGCAATGCCATTCCGCACGACGTGCCCGCGCGACATTCACACCTCGCGGGCTTGCCTACGGCTACTGATGCGGGCCACGCGCTTCATATCTGACGCGCTGCGCGGTATGCGCGCACCGGCACCCCAGGAGACCTGAAATGGCCCATTACGATTTCGACATGCCGATCACCGAAGCCGATGTTCGCCGGCTGAAGGTGAACGATACGGTGACACTGAATCGCACGCTCTACGGCATTCGCGATGCGACGTTGATTCACATGTTCGACAAAGGGCGCAAGACGCGCTTCGACCTGAATGGCCACGCCGTGATTCACACGGCTCCGAACGTGAAGTGGGTCGGCGAAACCGAGGCGCATCCATCGGGGTATGCGCCGGTGTGCATCGGCACGACGACGAGCGCACGCATGGAGCGCTTCACGCGTCCGCTGATGGAGCAATACGGCGTGCGGATCGTGATCGGCAAAGGAGGCCTCTCGCAAGGGTCGCTCGACGCGTTCCGAGATCTCGGTGGCGTGTATATCGCGATCATCGGCGGCGCAGCCGCGCTCGAGACGACGTGGGTCGAAAGCATCGAAGAAGTGGACCTCGACGATCTCAACCCGGAGTCGCTGTGGAAATTCCGCGTGAAAAACTTCGGCCCGCTCCTCGTTTCGATGGACAGCCATGGCGGGAGCCTGTACACGCAGGTGAACGACGCCGCGCGGTCGCGGCGTGCCGCAGCGCTCGCTTCGCTCGGCGTAAAGACCGAATGAAAACCTACAAAACGGACGTTCTCATTCTCGGCTCCGGCGGCGCCGGGCTCTTCGCCGCGCTGCACGCGCATCAGAAGAATCCGAACCTGTCGATCACCGTTGCGGTGAAAGGCCTCCTCGGCAAGTGCGGCTGCACGCGCATGGTGCAGGGCGGTTACAACGTCGCGCTGGCGGCGGAGGACTCGGTCGAGCGCCACTTCATGGACACGATCGAAGGCGGCAAATGGCTGCCGGACCAGGATCTCGCGTGGACGCTCGTGTCGGTCGCGATCGAGCGCATCCACGAGCTCGAAAACGAGCTCGGCTGCTTTTTCGATCGCAACCCGGACGGAACCGTCCACCAGAAGGCGTTCGCGGGGCAGACATTCGATCGCACGGTGCATAAAGGCGATCTCACCGGCATCGAGATCATCAACCGGCTCGCGGAGCAGGTCTGGGCGCGCGGCATCGCGCGGCTCGAAGAGCACCGCGCGGTGGAGCTCATCCGCAACGGCAGAGGTGATGCGATTTCCGGCGCGCTCATGATCGACATGCGCACGGGCGAGTTCGCCTTCGTCCAGGCGCAGGTGGTGCTGCTCGCGACGGGTGGTGGTCCGACCATGTATAAGTACCACACGCCGTCCGGCGACAAGACCTGCGACGGAATGGCAATGGCCCTTCGCGCGGGTCTCACGCTGCGCGACATGGAAATGGTGCAGTTTCATCCGACCGGGTTGATCGCGGGACCGCACACGCGCATTACCGGCACGATCATCGAAGAAGGCTTGCGCGGTGCCGGCGGGCATCTGCTGAACGGGCGCGGCGAGCGCTTCATGCACCTGTACGACCCGCGCGACGAGCGCGCGACGCGCGATATCGTGAGCCGCGCGATGTTCGACCAGATGCGCAAAGGCAACGTGAGCGAGCGCGGAGGCCTCTACATGACCATGCGCCACCTCGATCCGGCCATGGTCCGTAGTATGTTCAAAGGCATGGTCGAGCGCTGCGCCGACTGCGGGTTCGATCTCGTGGCGGGGCTCGTCGATGTCGTGCCCACGGCGCATTACATGATGGGCGGCGTCGTTTTCAATACCGACTGCACGACGGAGCTCCCGGGGCTTTTTGCAGCGGGCGAGGATTCGGGCGGCGTGCACGGCGCGAATCGGCTCGGCGGCAACGGCGTCGCGAACTCGACCGTCTTCGGCGGCGTCGCCGGTGACGAGATTCCCGGCTGGATTGCGGCGAACGGCGCCTACAGCGAGCCTGATCAGGCGGCGATCGACGCGGCGGTCTCGCGCTGTCTGACGCCTTTCGCCCGGCCTCACGGCGATATTTCAACGCTGCGGGAGAGACTTTACGAGCTCATGTGGGACGACGTCGGCATCATGCGGGATGCGGCGGGACTCGCACGCGCGGAAGGCGCGCTCGACGCGCTGGAGGCCGAGCTCGACGAAACCGGTATCGCCGATACCGGTCGCGCATACAACCTCACGTGGCACGACTGGCTGAACCTGAAGAACCTGCTGCTGGTGTCCAAAGCGATACGGTTCTCGGCGGCAGCGCGTGAGGACTCCCGCGGTGCGCACTTCCGCTCCGATTTTCCGGACGTGCGGAACCTCGAGAGCTCGCGCTATACCTGCGTCACATGGAAAGAAGGACGCTTCGACATCACCACGCGGCCGGTTCTGTTTACTCGCGTGAAACCGGGCGAGACCCTGCTGAAAGAGGCGGCCGCGGCCTGAGGAGTTTGGCGCGACCGTAGAATAGTGGAGGGCGGCAGATGACAACGCTTTCAGCTCACAGGCGAGACCTCCTTGCACGCCGAAGCTTTCTCGCGGGCGTCTCCGCGCTCGGCGCCGCTGCGTTCCTGCCCGGCTGCACGACGACTGCCACGAATGCAGACACGTTTTCCGAACGGGAGCGCAACAAAGCCATCGCGTTGCGCTTCAAGAAAGCACAGAGCGAAAAAGACGGCGAGGCCACGATCCGGCAGCTTCTCGCGCCTAATTACAGGCGCACCCGTGCGGGTATGGAACATCTCGCGGCGAACGCGCAAGGGCAGGGCTATCCCGGCCCCGGGCCTTATCTTCGTACGGCATTCCCTGACCGCGTCGACGTGATCGAGCAGGTGATTGCCGAAGGCGACACGGTCGGCTTGCTTTTCCGTCTGACCGGTACGCACCAGGGGAATTTCTTCGGTATTCCTGCCACGCAGCGGAAAGTAAACGTCTACGAAGCCGCCATCCTGCGCATCGCCGACGGCAGGATCGCGGAAGGCTGGTTCATGGCGGATGAGGCAGGCCTGCTCAAGCAGCTTGGCGCGAAGCTCCCTCCGCGCAAGGACGGTAAGCTCGTCGTGCCGCCGGTGACGAACGCCGGAGAAGACCCGGACGCGGTGCTGAAACGGTTGCAGTCACAGCCGCTCACCACAGCCGAAGACCGTCACCGGATGATCGTGGCACAGTCGAAATCGTCGTCGCCGCCGAAGGACTACCGCGCAGCCGACTACAAGCAGCTTCGTCAGGGTTTCCAGCACCTGCGCGACTACGGCAATGCGAATGGTGTCGGCCACCAGCGTCCGACGCTGGCGCTGCCCGACCGGCGCGATCGCATCGACGGCTTCATTACCGAAGGCGACACCGTCTGGATGCGTTTCAAGATCGCCGGCACGCACAAAGCGAATCTGTACGGCTTTCCGCCGACCGGCAAACGCGTCGAGATCCCCGAGATCGGAATCGCGCGCTTCGTGAACGGCAAATGGCAGCAGGGTTGGTATTTCGGAGACGAGCTCGGCCTCATGCTGCAGCTCGGCGCATTGCACATGCTTGGATGATCGATGGAGCGACGCAGATGGACGTGAAATCCACTTTGAAGGTGATCAACGAGAAGGACTACCCGGGCCGGCGCGGCGTGACGGACGGGCAGACGTACCAGCGGCTCGTCGGCTGGCCCGAAGTTCAGGAAACGGACCGTGTGCGGCTCGGCCGGGCGACATACAAACCGGGCACCTACGAGCAGCTTCACTGGCACCCGATCGAAGCGTGCTACTACGTGATCTCCGGCCACGCGACCGTTCGGGACATCGAAGGCAGGGAATACGAAGTAAGCGCGGGGTCGATCATTTACGCGCCGCCCGGAATCGCGGGCGCTCACGAGTGGGAAGTCAAGGAGTCGCTCGAGCTCCTCGACATCCGCGCGACCAACGAGACCAATCGCAAGATCCAGTACACTGTCGACAAGAAGACCAAGCGCTCGTACATCGACGTAGAAGACCTCGCGTACCGCGAAGCGATCAGCTTCAAATCACACTATTGAACCCGGGGAGTGACAGATCGGGATCGTATTCAGTGAGTGGAACGCGTACAAGCGCGAACGGCAGGATTGCGCTCGCGATACATGGCGGCGCCGGAACCATGCCTCGCGATCGCATGACGGAGGAGCGGGCTTCGCCCTACCGCGCGGCGCTCGAGGGCGCGCTCCGGGCCGGTTACGAAGTGCTTGAGCGTGACGGAACGAGTCTCGATGCGGTGACCGCCGCCGTGAGCGTGCTGGAAGACTCACCCCTTTTCAACGCCGGACGTGGCGCCGTGTTCAACGCAGCCGGTAAACACGAGCTCGACGCCGCGGTCATGGAAGGCGCCGGGCTGCGCGCGGGCGCGGTTGCCGGTGTACGGCGCGTCAGGAATCCGGTGCTCGCCGCGCGTGCAGTGATGGAGCGAACGCCGCACGTCATGTTGATCGGCAGCGCGGCCGACGCGTTTGCGCGTAACGCCGGCCTGGAGATGGTTGCGCCGGACTATTACTCGACGCCGCAGCGCCTGGCGGCGTTGAAACGCGCGCAGGGACAGGACGCAGAAGCGCGGGCGCGCATGACCGAAGCCGATCGTCACGGCACCGTCGGCGCGGTAGCGCTCGATCGTACGGGCAACGTAGCCGCCGCGACTTCCACCGGTGGCTTCACGAACAAGCTGCCAGGACGCGTCGGTGACTCGCCTGTAATCGGCGCCGGCACGTACGCGGACAACCGCGCGTGCGCCGTCTCCGGCACGGGCGATGGCGAGTATTACATCCGTCGGGCGCTCGCTTACGACATTACGGCACGGATGCGCTATCTGGGCGAATCGCTCGATAAAGCTGCGGAGAGCGCGCTCGAGGCGCTCGTTCAACTCGGCGGCTCGGGTGGACTCGTGGCGATCGATGTGCATGGAAACATCGCGATGCCGTTCACCACCGAAGGCATGTATCGCGGCTGCGTGAAGGACGGAGAATTCTCCGTCGCGATATTTCGTTAGACGAGCGGCGTCGCGATCGGGATCTCTCCGCGCCCTTGGAGCCACGGCGGCACCGGCAGGTTCTTCGAGCGCAGGAATTCGGGATTGAACAGCCGGCTCGCGTAGCGTTGCCCGCCGTCGGCGAGCACCGTGACGATCGTGTGGCCCGGTCCCAAGTGGCGTGCCAGTCGTATCGCGCCCGCGACGTTTATGCCCGTCGAGGTTCCCATGAGGAGTCCTTCCCGCGCGATGAGATCGAACACCACGGGTATCGCCTCGTCATCCGGAATCTGAAAAGCCTCGTCCACCGGCGCCCCTTCGAGGTTTTTCGTTATGCGGCTCTGGCCGATGCCTTCCGTGATCGACGAGCCCAGCGCTTTCAGCTCCCCGTGCTTGTACCAGTTGTAGAGCGCCGCACCCATCGGGTCTGCGAGACCGATCACGACCTCGGGTTTTTTCTCTTTCAGATACAGGCCAACGCCCGCGAGCGTCCCACCGGTCCCCACGGCGCAGATGAAACCGTCGATCCTGCCGCGCGTCTGCTCCCAGATCTCCGGACCGGTGGTCTCGTAATGCGCGCGGCGGTTCGCGACGTTGTCGAACTGGTTTGCCCAGATCGCGCCGGCGCGCTCATGTTTCGCGATCTCTTCCGCGAGACGGCCGGAGACCTTCACGTAATTGTTGGGATTCGCGTACGGCACGGCGGGCACTTCGCGCAGATCGGCGCCGAACTGCCGCAGCGCGTCTTTCTTTTCCTGGGTCTGCGTCTCCGGGATCACGATGACCGTGCGATAGCCCCGTGCATTCGCGACGAGCGCAAGGCCGATGCCGGTGTTGCCGGCAGTGCCTTCGACGATCACACCGCCGGGACGCAGTAGTCCGCGCTCTTCCGCATCCTTCACGATGAAAAGCGCAGCGCGGTCTTTCACCGACCCGCCGGGATTCAGGAACTCGGCTTTACCGTAGATCTCGCACCCGGTCTGCTCCGATGCATGCCGCAGGCGGATGAGCGGCGTGCGGCCGATCGCTTCGAGCGTGCTTTCGCAGACGTCCATGGCGCCACGGTAAACCGTGGGCGCCAATCAATCAACCTACTGAAGCTGGTTCACCCAGTGCGGCTGGAAGTTGATGCGGCCCACCTCGCCGATACCGCTGTCTCCGAGACGTCCTTCGACGATCTCGTAGCCCATCAGCGCGAATATGCGGTCTCTCAGGAAAATCGGACGAGAATTGCCGTACCAGTCCACGCACGATGCGACACATGCGTCATCGCTCGTGCTGCGTTTGGCATCGAGCGTGCCCAGCTCGTTCAGCTTGAGTGCCGTGTTGCGAAGGAAGAGCAGCGAAGCGGACGTGTTGCGCAGCTGGCTCGACCCCGCACGGCCGCCGGCGATGATGGGAAGGCCGACGAGCCCACTTTCACCAGCTTGCTCGCGATAATAGAAGCCATGGCTGCGCGTTTCACCCTGCGCGGCGTTGGTACGCGTGTAGCGGCCCGCACTCTCCGGGGTTGCACCCAGTCGAATGCTCGTGAAGTGAAGGTCGGTGCCATCCGTGCCGACCACCACGGCGTTGGCGCCGAGCGCTTCGATGCGGTCGACACCATGAACGAGCGGCACCTCGGACACCGGAGCTTCCGTCGCGTAACGCACGGCATAGACATGCGATTCACGTGTCGGCTGCGGCGTACGCCAACCCGCACCCGTGCCATAAACCAGATAGGGCCCGATGTAGCGGCTTTGCAGCGCGCCGCTGCTGGGCGTCGGCAAGGCGCGGTAAGCCGAGCGCGGAGCGCTGTCGCGACCATCGGAGAAGGTCGAAAGCGGCACGCGCATAAGCCCGAGCTGACCCACATTGCGCTCGCCTGCCCACATGCCATCACCGCCGCCGCTCGCCCGCAGCAGCACGTTCAGGTGACCGTCTGCGCTTTCCAGGAATGAAAACTGGTCGATCGGGCTGCCGTGCGTCTTGAGCGCACTCGGTGCGCTGCCATCGAGTGGAATGCGGAACACCGCCGAGCGCCGGTGTTGCGCTGTCGCAACTCTCTCCCATGCTGTCGTCCAGACGAATACCGATTTCTCGGAGACGTAGAAAACGCGACCCGGTGGGCCGAGCACGGCAGTGCTCGTGCATTCGAGGTCGGCTTTCGCAAGATCGCACATCGCGACGGTGTGCAGCGCGACGCCCTGATATGGATCGAGCTCCTCGTCCGTGCGGTAAATGCGCGTGGCCGGCGCGATGCGCTTGAAGTCGTCGGGCGTCGCGCCAGGCTGCCACCGGCGCACCGCGGGAAATTGCGGGAAAGGATTGGCCGTCCACGGATTCAGGCGCAGGGGCGTATAGAAGATGAGCGTGCTGCCGACGAGCCGGCTCGCGTAATTTCTCGACGAGTAATAGTCGTTCGAACGCAGATGGTGCGTCGATTTGTAACGCAGCTCCCCAGCCGGCGTGATCTCGAAACGCCCGATCTCGGTGCCGCCGCGCGCGTAGCTGTAGCCGATGACCACGATCGTGTTGCCGGAGATGAGGAGCTCGTCGTACCACGCCCCTTTCGGATCCACGTCGCCGCCGAACGCATTGGCCGCTGCGACGTTTCTCAGCTGTCGATCGCGCACGTTCACGGTGAAGAGCCTGCCGCGCCGCAGGATGACGAGATGATCGCCATGGACCTTGACGATACCGCCTTCGTCGACGCCGGCGTGCTGAACGTTTGTAATGGATTCCGCTGCTGGCGCTGCCGGGCTCGCCAGCATCTGCGCCGCCTCCGGCTGAACTGCACGCGGCGCGGCCTCTCGCCGCGTCGCTCTCGAATCTGCCCGGGACCTCTCTTCAGCCATCCGCCGCGCGCGCTCTTCGGACCATTTCTGAAAAAGCGCGGATATTTCCTGCTCGCTGGCGAAAGCCTGCAGCGTTTTTCGTGGCGCGGTCGGATCGACGTTCGCGCCGTATGACGCGGCAGAAACCGCAAACGCCAGTGAAATCAATGCGGATGGCAAAAAGCGATGCATGGCCATGGCTCTCCTCGTTGGGCTCGTCCCGCGTGCTATAAACGTTCCGTCGCCGGCAGTGGGGTTAAGCTTTCACGACTGACGAAAAGAGTGACGACGCAAAGTAACGAGAAAACGTGACGACAGGAAGTGACAAGAACCGGCGCCAGGGGCGGATACGCGTGGGCATTGGCGGCTGGACGTACGAACCATGGCGCACGAGTTTCTATCCGAAAGGCCTGCCGCATGCACGCGAGCTCGAGTATGCGAGCCGGCAAGTCACCGCGAT
>DASRIK010000116.1:0-3744 GCA_035650035.1 Burkholderiales bacterium
GCACGATCTCTTCGCGCAAGGCTGCGATCGCGTAAGCGCGGATTTCGGGATCGGCGATCGGACCCACCCGGCCGCCGCGCCCGAGCACCGCAACGCGCACACCGAGGCGGTGCAGCGCCTGGCCCAGCTCGAGCCCGATCACGCCGGGGCCCATGACAGCCACCGACTTCGGCAAGTCACTCCAGTCGAAAACACCGTCGTTTACTATCAGTCGGTCACCGACCTTTTTGAAGCTGTCGGGATACGTTGGACGCGAGCCCGTCGCGATCACAATCGCTTTCGCCGTGATGCGGGTGCCGTCGTCGATGACGAGCGTGTGATCGTTCTCGAACCGCGCATGCCCCCGCACACGATCTGCCTGCGGAATGAGCTCGACGTCACGCACCACGAAGCCTACGAAGCGATCGCGTTCGCTGCGCACGCGGGCCATTACCTCGCGGCCTTCGATGCGAAGCTTCCCGTCGAGATGCACGCCGAAGCCCGGCGCAAGCTCGGCGTGGTGAACGGCTTCCGCCGCGGCGATCAGGAGCTTGCTCGGCATGCATCCGACGCGCGCGCAGGTTGTGCCATAGGGGCCGCCTTCGATCAGCGCCACCGATGCGCCGGCGTTTTTAGCCGCGCGATACGCCGCGAGGCCCGCCGTGCCGGCCCCTATGACTGCGACGTCGACGTTCATGCTCACCCTTTCGCTGACTGCAAGTACTTCTCGAGATCGTCAGCGCTACCGATGCGATTCCCGCCAATGTAAACCTGCGGCCATGTGCTGGCGCCCGTGACCCCGCGCAGCGTTTTCGAGGTGACGTTCCCGCCGAGCGTTATCTCGTCATAGTCGATGCCCTTCTCATCGAGCAGCGACTTCGCGCGAGCGCAGTGCGGGCAGCCCGGCTTCGCGAAGATAACCACCGGCTCCGGCGGTGTGCCCTTCGGGTCGAGGTGCTTGAGCATCGTGTCCGCGTCCGAGACTTCGAACGGATCGCCCTCTTTCTCCGGCTCGATGAACATCTTCTCGATCACGCTATCGCGCACGAGCATCGAGTAGCGCCACGAACGCTTGCCGAATCCCAGGCTCGACTTGTCGACGAGCATGCCCATGCCTTCGGTGAAGTCACCGTTGCCATCGGGAATCACGTTGATGTTCTCTGCTTCCTGATCGCGCTTCCACTGGTTCATAACGAACGCGTCGTTCACCGAGATGCATACGATGTCGTCGACGCCGTTCGCCTTGAGGGTAGAGGCAAGCTCGTTGTAGCGCGGAAGGTGCGTGCTGGAACAGGTCGGCGTGTAGGCGCCGGGCAGCGAAAAAACGACGACCGTCTTGCCTTTGAAAATGTCGTCCGTGGAGACGTCCTCCCACTGGTCGTTCACACGGGTCTTGAACGTGACGTTCGGGACGCGTTTACCTTCGAGATCCTTGGCGCTGGGCAGCATTGCGAGACTTCCTTTCAAGTGGCAGTGGCCGGAATCCCGCTAACATACAAACCCCGGGCCCGGCTGGCCAACGAATTGTCGCAATCGACGCCATAGGCAATGGCAATGGCGCGCGCATTAGCGCGGCGGGACCGCCAGGCGCGGTCGATCCCAGAATCCCCGCGCGTTGAGATGCGGGCTCTTCACCAGATCGCCCGAGCGCGCGAGCGCTGCGGCCGGAACGCCGGACTTCAGCAAGCGAGCGGCCACAGCGTGTGGACGGTAGGTCCCTGAGGCAGGGACCTCCGTTTACGACGTTTTCTTCGCCGCGTTCGCGGCCCGCGCTTTGGCCTTGTGCTTCACCTTCTTCGTCTTGGCTTTGGCCGCAGGGCGATGCTGGACAGCGTGTGCACCGGTGCTGGCGACCGTGCGTCCGGTGAGGCCCTGCTGCTGGATGCGCTCGGCGCGCTGACGCAGCTCGGCTCTTTCCTGGTCGTTCAGCTGTACTTCCTTTGCGCAGACCGCAACCGATGTCAGACCAACCGTCGCGGCGAACGCGGCTATCAGTAACTTGTTCATGAGGCTCTCCTCCTACTACATTGAAATAGTAACGAGGGAATAACGCTGTACTCCGGGTGCCGGATGACACTAGCGCCATGAACAAAGTGTGAAGTTCGTGTCTGAAACGCCGATCTTTTTATCCGGCAGTTGCTACAGCGCATGCGCTCGATCACCGCCGGCTCTTCGATCGCCGCGATGATCTTCAGGTTACCGCCCCATCTCCAAGCGCGCCTAAGTCCAGCGCTTTCCCAATTTTTTGTCATCTCGGCAACCCCGCCTAACGGGCGGATCATCGGACCGCTCTGTTAGACTGCCCCCCGGTGCACGCTCTGATGTCCGTCGACACGGATTGTCGCCGAGAGCCGATGACACATCACTCGCTTAGAGGAGGGGAATGAAACGTTGGCGGATCATGTGGCTGTTTATTGGTATCGGCGCTCTGCTGGCGGCGTGTTCAGCCGTCACGTTTGTCACACCGGGAGAACGCCAGGCGCTCGCTCCGACGGGCAAGCTGCGGGTCGCTTTGCTGGCTGACAACCCGGTCACGGCGGCTAAGGATCCCCGCACAGGAGATATGGTGGGCGTGGCGATTGACCTTACTCGCGAGCTCGCGAGGCGCATCGACGTCCCGTACGAGCTGGTCATGTACGACACCGTGGCGCAGCTTATCGACAGTGCGGCCGATGATGCTTGGGACGTCGTTTTCATCGGTATGAACCCAGATCGCGCCAAACGAATACGCTTCACCGGTGCCTACGCCGCGGTCGAGTTGGGCTATCTCGTGCCGCTTGGCTCGCCTATATCGTCAATCGGCGATGCAGACCGAGCTGGCATTCGTATAGCTGTCCAATCAAAAGGCGGTGCCGATATCCTGCTCTCGAAACAGCTAAAGAGCGCGCAACTTGTCCGTGCCGCGACGATTGCGGGCTGTGTCGAATTGCTTAAATCGGGAAAGGCGGACGCGCTCGCAGCGGTAAAAACCTTTCTCTACCCGGCGTCCGACAACCTGCCAGGTTCAAGAGTGCTGGACGGTCGTGTAAGCATGACACCGATCGGCATCGGAGTGCCGCCACGGCATGAGAGCGGCGCGCCGGTTACCAGGCGATTCATCGAGGACGTCAAAGCAAGTGGATTCGTTCAACGGGCTCTCGCACGAGCGGGCCTGCGCGGCGTGGTGGTCGCTGTAGTAGGCGAATAGTTCGTAGCAACCCAACCTGAACGAGAACTAGAAGGAGGCGATCATGAATCGAATAACCGTGATCTGCCTCGATCGGCATGCTGACCTATGAGCAGGGCGTCGCGCCGTTCCGCGAGACGAAGCGTCTGTCCAAGAGCGACAAGGCGGCGCTCATGGGCGGAACGTTGAGAAGGTCTACAAATGGTGATGGGGCCGCGACGATCCAGCGCATACCTCAAAGCCGCACCACCCCGACCCAATAACGCCTCGTCAGAATCATCGCGACGATCCCCTGCGCCGCGAGTGCAACAGTCGCGGCCGGGGGCGAAAGCCATTCGGTGAGCAGGCCCAGGTAGAGGAAGCCGATCGGGCCGGTGCCGATGCAGACCGAAACGACGCCGAGCAGGCGTGCGCGCATCTGGACGGGCGCGGCGCGATATACGAGCGTCGACTGCATCACCGCAAATGCCGCATTCGCGATCCCGCCGGCGAAGAGCGCGCCGGCCGCGATTGAGACGACAGGTGCCGACGCAAACACCATGATCATCACCAGATAAAGCGCGACACCGATCACATAGATGCGTCCGTACCACGCAGCT
>DASRIK010000117.1:0-2863 GCA_035650035.1 Burkholderiales bacterium
GACGCACGGTTTCCGGATCTCGGTGACCGCACACAGAGCCGGGGCACCCTCGGAATCTTCTATACGCTGCTGGGCCGCGACCGCTTCGGCACCGGCGACTGGAGATAGGCGCGCGCGGCGCTACAGAACGACCTTCTGCCGCTGTCCTGTGTCCGCGGCGCGCCGGATCGCGTCGAGCATTTTGTGGCGGCGCACCGCTGAATCGAAATCGGGCTCGATGCGCGTGCCGGTGCGGATCGCTTCCGCGAACTTCACCCACATCTGACCCACGTCGTACGACGGCCCGCCTTTGCGCACGTCTTCAGGTACCCACTTGAACCGGTCGGGCACCGGCAGCTCCTGCGGCGATTTGTCGTCCTTGCGTCCGCCGACGATCCTGCGATTCGCTTCCTGACCCGCATCGCCGCCGCCGATCATGGCGAGCGTGCCATCGGTGCCATAAATCTCCAGCCTGTACCCGCTGCCGTGATACGGCTGATGAGCGACGTAAGCGTTAACCACCGCGCCGTTTTCCAGGCGACCGACCAGCATGATGTTGTCCGGCGAAGTGACGTCGACGTAGCGCTTGGTATCGCTTTCGAACCACTGAGGCACCTGCGTGGAGATCACGGACGAGACTTCGGCCAGCTCGCCCGCAACCATGCACAACGCATCCATCGCATGCCCGAACCAGATCGTGAAGGTGTTCGCGCCCAGCGTGACATCGCGCTGCCATGTGCGATCGGCCGTGCGGGTAAGCACGCCACCGCCGAGCTGCGTCATGTGCACCGACAGCACGCGTCCCACGTAGCCTTCGTTCACGAGCTCGCGGAGATACATATACGCCGGAGACGCGCGCCGTTGCAGTCCCACCATCGTGTGTACTTTCATCCTGCGCGCGAGTGCCGCAAGCTCTTCCGCTTCGGCGGTATTCGCGCCGAGAGGCCACTCGCAATACACGTGTTTGCCTGCTTCGAGCGCGTTCCTGGCGAGCGCGTAATGTGCGGGCACGCGTACCGCGACGAGCGCGGCTTCGACGGCCGGATCGGCGCCCATCGTGCGATCGTCGCTGTAGGCACGCGTCACGCCGAATTTGTCGGCCGCCGCCTGCGCTGTGTCGGCGTGCGCCGTGCATACCGCGTAGAGCTCGGTCTCGGGCAGGCCTTTGAGCGCCGGCACGTGCGCGCGCGGCCCCCATCTCCCCTGAGCCCCGATCAGTCCGACACGTAAACGTTGCGCTGCAGCCATGACATCCCCTCGAGTTGCATCCAATTCACAGCGAAGCACCGCATCATTTCATCTCGATGAACTCGAGCTGCACGCCGTCGGGGCCTTCGAAGAAGCACACGCGGCGTCCGCCCGATACGACCGTCTGCTCGAGGATGTTGATGCCGCGCGCCTTCAGCCTCTCGACAAGCGCGTCGAGCTCGTCGGTGTCGATCGCGATGTGCTCCATACCGTATCTCTGCTCGCGCGTCTGGTTGTCGAGAAACTTCGTGACGTTCAGCGACAGGCCGTGCAAATCCACGCGATAGCCGCCCGTGGCGGACTGGCTTACGATCTTCGCGCCCATGGTTTCGACGTAGAACTTCGCCGTTGCTTCCGGATCCCTGGTCTTCAGGTGTACGTGGTTCAGCTTGAACGTCATGTCACCTCCCCCGAATGGTTGCGGAACCGCGCGTCGCGGCGGATCGTGCGGCTTGCGGGAGTGTAACTCCGGACGCGCCTGCAGGCACCGCAGTACTCAGCCGCCGCTGCCGTAAGGGCGCGTCAGAATTTCGAGCAGGTGGCCGGCGGGATCTTCGAAGTAAACGCCCCGTCCGCCGTCCCGCGTGTTGATCTCACCGCGCTGCCGACGATACGGATCCGCCCAGTAGGGAAGCTGCCGACCCCGGATGCGTGCGAAGATCGCGTCGAACTCCGGTTCCGACACGAGAAAAGCATAGTGCTGCGTCTGGATTTCTTCGTCGGTGTCGAGAAAGTCGAGCGTCACCTCGTTTCCGGTGTTTACGCCCAGGAAGGGACCGAATGGCACCGGTTCCGGCAGGCCCAGCACCTCTGCGAGAAACCTCGCAGAAGCGCGTTTGTCGCGTGCATGGACGATCGTGTGATTGAGCTTGACGGCCATGGTCACGCCTCCTGGTCAATTTACGCGATGATCGGTGCCTGACTCGCATCGGCCGCAGCGGACGTCGCATGCCCGCTCGGATAATCGATCGGACGCACTTCGATCGCTCCGCCCACTTTCAGCGTGGGAATGCGCCGTGCGACCGCGAGCGCTTCGTTGAGGTCTTTGCACTCGAGCACGTGATAGCCACCGAGCTGTTCCTTTGTTTCCGCAAAAGGACCATCGGTAATGACGGGCCTGCCGTTTTTCTCGCGCACAGTCGTCGCGCTGGACGTGCCGCGCAGCTTCGCGCCGCCCTGGTAGTGGCCGCTTCGGGTCGTATCCTGGACCCACTCTCCGTATTGCTGCATGATCCCGTCGCGCTGCGCCTGGGGAATGCTCTCCCATTGCTTCTCGTCGATACAGCACATGAGCAGGTATTGCATCGTGGTCTCTCCTGATGTGATCAGCGGCTGACGCTATTGCCCGGGGCTGAGACAGGGTGCGATTTCCATCGCGCGCTCCTTCACTGTCATTTCGTATTCAGCGCTTCCATGTCGCGGAAGCGATCGACCGTTGCGCTCGGCTCGAAATCGTCGAGCTCGAAAAGCTGGCGGACTTCGATCTCGGCCTCTGCGCCTTCGCCGACCGGGTTCGGGAACCGTTTTGTCCAATCCAGCGCTTCTTCCCGTGATTTCACCTTGATGATCGTGTAGCCGGCAATCAATTCCTTGGTCTCGGTAAACGGCCCGTCGATGACGGTGCGTTTGTCTCCGG
>DASRIK010000118.1:0-10406 GCA_035650035.1 Burkholderiales bacterium
TCTGGAACCTCGCGATCGTCGCGATCGTCGCGGCCGTGTTTATCGTCGGAAGCGTGCCACTGGCATTATTCGTCGGCGCGGTGCTCGCGATGGTTCTCCTTGCATTGACCCTTTCCGAAGCCACTACTTTCGACAACCCGGATGGCGATCACCTTGCCTCCACGCGCGTCTGGCCTGCGGAGCAGGCGCAATGGCTCTCGGAGCAACGCGATCGCGTTGCGGTATTCCGGCCTCGAGGCAGTCTCTTCTTCGGGACGGCCGATCAGCTTGCGATCAACCTCGAAGCAGTCGAGGCGCAGGTGCAGTTCGTCGTGCTCGATATCTCGCGAGTGACGACCGTGGATGCAACGGCCTGTCAGATCATCGCGGCCGCCGCGAAAAAGCTTGCTTCGAAGGGGATCACGGTTCTGCTCGCGGGGGTCTCGCCCAACAGTGCTCGCGGCCAGGAGCTCCTTGCCCTGGGTCTCACGCAACCCCCGAGGCGAACACACTGGTCGATCGACATCGATCATGCGCTGGAACGCGCGGAGGCGGCGCTGCTCCGCGAGCGCTGGCCCATTGGCGATGCGCGCGAGATCAACCTTGCAGAAACGCCGCTGACCCACGGCCTTTCGCAATCGGACATCGAGGAGTTGCGCGCATACATGACCGCTGTCGAAGTGCCCGCGGGCCTGCTTTTCAGGCGCGGGGATCCGGGCACGTCGATGTTTCTCGTCGATCGAGGCTTCGTCGAGATCCGCATCGGCAGCGACACAGCGCCCGGCGCTACGCGGCTTGCCGCCTTCGGGCCCGGAAGTATCTTCGGGGAAATCGCGATGGTCAACGCGGAGGAGCGCACTGCGGACGCAGTGTGTATCGAGCCTTCACGCTTGTACGAGCTCACGCGCGATGCGCTCGCGGAGCTCGCGAGGCGCTCGCCGGCGCTGTATACCCGCATTATCCAGAACCTCAACCGGCACCTTGCTGCGCGGCTCATCGTGGCGACTTCGACGGTGCAGGCGCATCGGTAAGGGGAGGGTGCAACGAGCGCTCGTGATTCTGATGTATATCAATGCTTCGGTATCATTCGCCGCGTTATTACTTCCAGCATCAGGTGTCGCCGACCCTGGATTCCATCCAAAATACCCGAGGAGAAATTCGTGATTACACGTGCAATGTTGTTGGCACCCATCGTGGCGCTGAGTGGGCTCATCGCATCGATAGCGCCTGCCGCCGCCCAGGGTGACTATCCGAACAGGCCCGTGCGCCTCGTGAGCGGCTATGCTCCCGGCGGCACCACAAGTCTGGTGGGACGGCTGATTGGCCAGAAGCTCACGGAAAGCTGGGGCCAGCAATTCATCCTGGATAACCGGCCCGGCGGCGGCACCCTCATCGGCGCAGAGATTGTGGCGAAATCAGCGCCGGACGGTTATACGCTCATGCTCGTCGACAGCGTTCATGTCCTGGCGCCGCTTCTGATCAAGACATCACTCCATCCGATCCGGGACTTCGCCGCGATCGGCACCGTGGCATCGGTAGAGCTTGTGCTGCTCGTGCATCCTTCGGTGCCGCCGAACAATCTGGCTGAGCTTATCGCGTACGCCAAAGGAAGGCCGGGACAACTGACTTATGCCACGCCCGCCATTGCCGGCTCGCAGCACCTGGCAACGGAGATGTTCAATCTTGCCGCGTCGATCCAGGCGCGGCACGTGCCGTACAAAGGTGCGGGGCCGGCCCTGATCGCGCTGGTCGGAGGCGAGGTGAACATGTATTTCTCGACCGTTGCCACCGCGATTCCTCACGTCAAAGCCGGCAAAGTGAAGACGATTGCGGTGACGGGTACCAAGCGCTCGGTGACGCTGCCTGATGTGCCTACCTTCACGGAGGCCGGTCTGCCGGGCTTCTACGGGCACAAGCGTCCGGGATTCGGAATCGTAGGACCCGCCGGCATGCCGAAAGCGATCGTCGACAAGTTATCTTCGGAGATCCTGAAGTACGTCAAGCAACCGCAATTTCGCGAATCCCTGATAAACCTGGGGCTCGAGCCCACCGCGAGCACACCGCAGGAGTACACGGAGTGGCTCAAAGCGGGCTACGCCTGGAACATCGATACCCTGGCGATGCTGAAGAAGAAGGGCGTGAAGTTCGAATTCTGATCGCCTTACTCGTGCTCATTCGCGAGCGCACACCGAGCAGAGGTCCGCTCGTCGCGCGACCAGTCCCGAAGCGCTCGGCAGAGGCTTACCGCGACTGCCGCCTGCGCCGCTGACGGCTCGAGGATGGCACGTCATCGACCGGTCCCTGCGTCGCTGCGTAGCGCTTCACGCTGGTTAGGATGTCTGCGCGCGCTTCGCGAACGCCGACCCAGCCCACGAGCTTCACCCACTTGTTGGGCTCGAGATCCTTGTAGTGCTCGAAGAAGTGCGCGAACTGCGCGAGCGTGGATTGCGGCACGTCGCGATACGAGCGCACGCTGCGATATAACGGCGTGAGCTTGTCGATCGGCACAGCAAGGATCTTCGTATCATCGCCGGCTTCGTCCTTCATGCGGAGCATCCCGACTGGCCGACAGCGAACGACCACGCCGGTTATGAGCGGGACAGGACTCAGCACGAGGACATCCACCGGATCGCCGTCGCCAGAGAGCGTTCGCGGGATGTAGCCGTAGTTACAGGGGTAATGCATTGCCGTGGACATGAAGCGGTCCACGAAGACTGCGCCGGTGCCCTTGTCGACTTCGTATTTGATGGGCTCGGCGTGCATCGGGATTTCCACGATGACGTTCACGTCGTCCGGCACGCTCAGTCCCGCAGTGACGCGGTCCAGATTCATGTCGTTCCCTTTCCGATACGTCGTTCGCGGGTAAGCACCGCTGGTCCAAGTAACTTAGGCGAGCAATGCGGTCTGGACGCTGCTGCTCGCCTATCTGCTTTTCGGCGGAATGCTATTTGCACAGCCGGATATCAAATAATCGTCTTTCTCACTGCCTGATCGTCTGCTCGAAGCGAGCGATCTCGATGCCGATCGACTGCGTCGCGAGATACACCTCGCGCAAAAAACACGCGAGTCCGCCGAGCAATGCGCCCATGGTGCATATGAAGAGCGCGCCGGCCGCCCATCGGAGATCGGTCGCCAGAAGATCGTCCACGAAGAGCGTGATGATGACAAGGCATACGAGCAGCGCGCCGGCAGTGCAGAAATTGATGGACCAGCTTGCCAGATGACGCCTGCGCTCGAGGTGAGCAAGCTCCTCGCATGCGGGTCCACGTGACTTCTCGTCGAGCTCCGGCCAGGTCTGCTGGACGTAACGCGTGCGATCCACGACGCGTGCGAGGCGATTGGCCATGACCGAGAGCAAGGCCGCGATACCGGTAAGCAGGAAGACCGGCGCTATGGCGAGCTGTATGGCATGTGAGATGACAGGTTCCGCCATGGTGTGGCGCCTCAGGTAAAAAAATCGGGGGACGGCAAGCCGTCCCCCGAAGTCACTGCGGTTGGTTGCCGCTGAAGTTTACGCGACCTTCGGCTGCGGGCTCGATACGTCCTTCAGCTGTGTCGGTGCGGTTGCGGGCGCGGCTTCCTTGCTCTTCGCAAGCTTCTCCTTGTACCCGGGCGCTTCAGGCCGCATCCAGCTCGTGATCGGCTCTTTCCACGGCGAGTGCGCGCCTTCCCAGGCTTTCGGGCCTTTGATGAAGTGTTTCGCCTGCTCGAGCGTCTCGATGTGCGGCATGTCCATGGCGTAGAGCTTGTCGTGACGCGGCAGCGGACCGGCCTTGGACGTGAACCCGTAGAGCGAATGGCCGACGATCTCCTCGGCGAGCCAGACGGCTTCGATCAGCTTGTACAGATCGACGCCGGTATCGATGCCCATCTCCCGCAGCATGTGCATCAGGTCTTCGGTCGCGACCATCATCGCGGCGCGGCCCATGCCGCAGTACGGGCATCCCGCCATGCCGCCGATCGCGGTCTGGAGCCGCAGCGTGTCGGTGCTGTCCATTACCTTCAGCGCCGAGTAAATGGACGCGAGGCCGGTGCCGCGGGCGTTGTGCAGGTGGAGGTTAAAATCCTTGATCGAGGGATAGCGGTCTTTCAGGGCCGTGATCGTCTGCTCGACGCGGTGCGGCATGTTCCAGCCGGTCGCGTCCGCCATGCCGACCTTCGTGACCGGGATGCCTGCGTCGTCCCACATCCGGTACATGCGATCGAACATGAGCATGTGCTGCTCGAGCGGCACTTCGCCGATCCAGTTCGAGCCCCAGACGTTGCTGATCGACATGCCGCCTTCTTTCACGCCTTTGGCGACCGCTTTCTCGATCGTCTTGGGCCAGGTGGCGATCTGCTGGGCCTGGGTGCGGTTCGTGTTGCGCTGCGCGAACACATCGCACATATCGACGCGAGTCGATAATTCACTCACGCGCGGGCTGAGCGGCGGAGTGTATGCCGCCGCGCGCTCAACGCCTTTTTCGTTCAAAGCAGTATAGGTGTACGTGACGCCGGGCTTCGGCGTGAAACTCGCCACGAGCTCGTCGACGCACGCCATTTGGGGCGTGTATTTCGGGCTGACGAAGGAGCCGACGTTGATTTCCTTCAGGCCGGTCTCCGATAGTGCGTTGAGCAGGCGAATCTTTGCTGCGACGGGAATGTCGGCGCTCTCGATCTGGAGACCGTCGCGCATGCCTTCTTCGGTATGGATGATTTTCGGGTAACCGGCCATAATGGACTCCTTCGAATGGTTACGATGTGAACTTGTCGGGCACAGGTCCTCCCCCCGCGCCTCCATTGCTCTGCTCGCCTGCACCGTCGTCGGCGAGGCGATAGGCGCTAAAGATAGCACAGGCCCGGCTGCGACGCTGCTAGAGGCCCGTAACGTGGACTTCGTCGCCGCAATCGATCCTTACCCTCGCAGGCTCGGACTGAGTGCTAATGGGCGTTCGAATGTTACGTTCGCGGGGACCCCACGTCTTCGACGCCCCCGCTCACCACGTACAGGCTCGTGCTCGCTTACTAATACAGCTTCACCTTGAGCTGCTTGATCTGTCGCTCGAGCTCGCCGTACTCCCGCGCGAATTGTGCTTTGTATTGCTCAGGGGTGATGCGCTCCGCGGCTTCGCTGCCTTCGGCGGCCAGCTTGCCCGCCATTTGTGGCGAATTCATGAATTCGCTGACGTAACGGTTGATCGCGTTGAGGATCGGACGCGGCGTGCCTGCCGGTGCGAACAGGCCGTAGCTGTTGGTGATCTTGAAGCCGGGGAATCCCTGCTCGGCGACCGTCGGCAAATCGGGCAACGCCGGGATGCGTTTGAGGCTCAACGCGGCGAGCGGTCGTGCCTTGCCTGCTTTGATGGCGGGATTTGCCGAGATGAGAATCCCGGGATACATGTGGATCTCGCCGCCGAGCAGCGCGAGGAGCGCCTGGCCGCCGCCTTTGTAGGGCACGTGCGTGAAATTCGCACCGCTTTGCGCCGTCAGAATCTCCAGGCCGATGTGCGCGACGGTGCCTACGCCGGAGCTTCCATAGCTCACCGGCTGACTCTTCGAGTATGCGATGAGATCCTTCACGTTCTTGACCGGCAGCGAAGGGCTCACGATCAGGATGTACGGCTGACCGGCCATCGGCACGACCGGATCGAATGCTTTACGCACGTCGAACGCGACGCGCTGCGTGATCCCGACCACGCGCAGCGTGTCGGTTCCCGCGAGAAAGGTGTAACCGTCGGGCGCCGCCTGCGCAGTGATCTGCGTGGCGAGCACTGTTCCACCGCCGGGCCGGTTGTCCACGATCACGGATTGTCCCCACCGGTCCGTCAGCATCTGGCCGACGGCCCGCGAAAGAATGTCGAGGCCACCGCCCGGCACGACCGGCACGATGATGCGTATCGGGCGAGCAGGGTAACCCGGCGGCGGTTCCTGCGCCCACACAGGCAGGTGCCATCCAACGGTAGCGAACAGGATCAATCCCGCAAGCGCGCGAGCTGCGTGAAACCTCATGCTTACTCCTCGATTTTTCTTTAGGGTTTGCCTGATGCTATTCGGGCTTCACGCCCGACGCTTTGACCACTGCGCCCCAGCGTTCCGATTCGCGTTTGTGAAACTCCGCGAACTGAGCCGGTGTGCCGCCTCCAGCGATCATGTACGTGCGGCGCAAATGCGCCTGGGCTTGCGGCGTCTGCAGATACTGATTGATGCTGTCGTTCCAGCGCTGCAGGAGCCGCGGAGGCAGCGTCCTGGGCCCGTAGATGCCGTACCACACCGTCGCATCGAATCCGGCGACGCCGGCTTCCGCGATCGTAGGCAACTCGGGTGCGAAGTCGGCGCGCTTTGGACTGGATATGCCGAGCGCCCGTAAGCGACCCGCCTGGACGTGAGGCAACAGCGTGCCGGGCGTATTGAAGTGTACTTTCACCTGGCCGCCGATCAGATCCGAGATCGCCGGGCCGCCGCCCTTGTACGGAACGTGCAGGATATCGGTGCGCGTCATCGACTTGAACATCTCGAGCGTGAGATGCGTTGTCGTGCCGACGCCCGATGACGCCCCCGTGAGTTGCCCCGGCTGTGTCTTCGCCAGCGCGATCAGCTCCTGAACCGATTTGGCCGGCAGGCTCGGGGTGATGACCAGAACAAAGGGACTGATCGCTATCAGGCCGACCGCGCTCAAATCCCGCACGGGATCGAAGCGCATGTTCTTATACATGCTGGACAGTATCGATATCGTCGAGCTGGTGCAGAGCATCGTGTAGCCGTTGGGCTCCGCGCGCACGACGATTTCCGTGCCGATCAACGTGCCGGCGCCGGGACGATTGTCGACGATGACCTGATAGCCCCAGAGTTCCGAGAGGCCGGCCGCGAGCGCTCGTCCGACGAGATCGACCGAGCCGCCCGGTGTATACGGATTCACCATACGCACGGGGCGGTTCGGGAAATCCGACTGTGCCTGCGCGCTGATTGCCCAGCCGAACAGCGTCGCAGCGGCACAGCCCGCCGCGAGCGCCTTCCAATCGTACGTCACGCTAGCGGTGAGGAATGACCGTATCGACGATGCCGCGCACATCCGACGCGGTCTCCATGCTCATGATCGCGTTCAGAGCCGAGTCTACCTGCGCGGGCGTGAGCACCGCACCCGCGAGCATCCTGAACTTGTCGAACACCGCTTCGCGCGTTTCCCAGCCGTACGTGTCGCCGCGTCCGCCATTCGCTTCCACTCGGGGCGCGACGAGCCGCTCGCCGTTCTTGAGCGTGACCGTGACATCCCACCAGTTTCCGCCGCCGCGTGAGCGATGCGGTCGTCCGACCATCTCCGGATCCTGCGTGATGTTCACCTTGTGCAGCATGGCCTGCACCTCGGGACGCCGCGCCGCTTCGTCAGTAAAGCTCGAGAGATCGAGCTTCCCGCCATCGACGATGAGCGACGCGACGGTATACCAGGTGGAGAACTTGCCCTGGAGGCCGGACTTCGGCCAGCGCAGATTGGGTGCCATGCACGAGGGCTCTACTGTCGTGACGATGTCCACCGACTGAACGTCCTCGGCTCTGAATGGGTTTTTCTTCAGGAGGCGGGTGATCGCAGTATTGGCGCCATGCGTGCCGCCGCAACACGGCCAGATCTTGATCGAAATGCCGTTTGCAACTTCGCGACCGCTACCCATCAAGCTCCACGGATTGCCGAGATGCCGCGGGATGTTGCTGAGATGCATCATCTCTTCGCCGTACACCGCAGCGTATCCGAAGCGATGCTCCATCACGTCCGGGCTCGCTTCGTAGCCTTTCTCAGCCATCTTGGCCGCGGTTACCGCTGCACGACATCCGTTGCCGGGATGAAAGGGTTTCGTCATCGTGCCGAAATTCGCGCGCAACCCGGAAGCCTGGGTGGCCCCGATGCCGATCGCCATGCGCGTCCGCATTTCGTCGAGGCCCAGCATTTTAGCCGCCGCGGCAGTGGATCCGAGCGTGCCGATGCTGGATGTGTTGTGCCAGCCTTTGCCGTAGTGGTCTTCACCCATGCTGTGGGTGATCGCGGTGGTGATATCGAAACCGACGCAGTACGCCAGCAGCGCCTGTTTACCGCCGAGACGGCGTTCTTCGCCGATCGCAAGAACGACCGGCATCAGCATCACGGCCTGATGCCCGGCCGTGAAATCGTCGAAGTCTTCGGAATGGCCGAGCGTGCCGTTCGCCATCGCCGCGTTGATCGCGTTCGTCTCGATCCGCGTCCCCAGCACTCTCGCGACAGGTTTTCCGCCGAGCTCGTCGACGAGACCCGTCATGATCTTACCGAGCGGCCGCGTCGTGCCGTAGATCGCGCAACCGACTGCGTCCAGCAGGCAAAGCTTCGCGAGATTCACCGCCGGCGTCGGGATGTCTTCGAATTTAGCGCTCGTAATGAAGCTCGCCATGCGCTGCGTCGTACCCATGTTCCTCCTCGTCCTGCATGACCGATGTCGATGATCGCCGCTATGTTCTCATGATTGACCAGATCTGAACACCGCAGGGATACTTGCACGACAACAAGATGACTTCTGGAGGAGGCGCAATATGAAATCTCGCATTGGCAGGCTCGCATGCTGGCTCGCGCCGGCTGTGCTCGCATACGGCACGGCCGCGCTCGCGCAGGACAAACCCGCCGGCTATCCCGCTCGGCCGATTCGAATCATCATCGGCGTCGCTGCGGGTGCTGGTGCGGACATGGTTGCACGCACCACCGCCCAGATTCTCACGGAGCGCTGGGGTCAGAACGTGGTCGTCGAACCTCGGCCGGGCGGCGGTGGCATCGTCGCGAGCGAGCACGCAGCGAGGGCCGCGCCTGACGGATATACGCTTTATCAGAGCGGCTTCGGGATTCTTTTACAGGGCGCGACCAAGCGCGTGCCCTTCGACGTTCTCAAGACGTTCGAGCCGGTCGTTCGCACGACGCAGCAGCCGTACATCCTTCTCGTGCACCCGAGCGTGCCCGCGAAATCGTTCAAGGACATCGTTGCGCTGTCGGCTTCGAAGCCTCTGACGTATGCCGGGAGCTCCGGTCCCGGAAGCACGGTTCATATCGGCATGGAGCGGCTCGCAGTGCTTTCGGGCATGAAAGCGAAGCATGTCGCATACAAGGGAAGCGCACCGGCACTTCTCGCGTTGATGGGCGGAGAGATCAACATGGCCGCGACGAGCGTCATGTCGGCGACCAGCGCGATCAGAAGCGGCAAGGTGCGCGGGATCGCGTCGCTCGGGCTCAAGCGTGCTTCATCGCTGCCTGAGCTGCCCACGATCGGGGAGCAGGGCTTCCCGGGATTCTCGATCGCAAACCGGTACGATGTCTGGGCGCCGGCAAAAACACCACGTCCGGTCATCGAGGCGATCAACCGTGTCGTGAGCGACGGGATGCACACGCCACAGGTGGTGCAGCGGCTCGCCGCAGACGGGAGTGAGCCTGCCGAGCGCATGAATCCGGCGGAGCTCAGGAAAGCGGTCGTGCGCGAGTACGCGGAGCTCGAGCGTACCGTAAAGGAGCTGGGGCTCCAGTTCGTCAAGTGAGAATCAAGAATCCGCAGGATTTCTGGTGCGGCGTTTTTTTCATCGCGCTCGGCGCCCTCGCCATACACACATCGCGCGTTTATCCGATCGGAAGCGCGCTCGAGATGGGCCCCGGCTATTTCCCGATGTGGCTCGGCGGCATCATGGTCGCTTTCGGCTTGATCATCGGCGGGCTATCGCTGAGGCTGCAGCCTGACGCCATCCAGCGCGCGGAGGTGAAGGACTGGGCGTTTCGGCCATGGATCGTGCTGACCGCTACGCTCGTCGTGTATGCGCTGCTCATGGACGCCGGCGTGGGATTCGTGCCGTCGCTCATGGTGCTGGTCAGCGGTTGTGCACTCGCCCATAAAGACGTGCGCTGGCGTGAAACGCTGCTCTTGAGCGTGCTCGTCACTGCCGCGTCGGTCGCTATATTCTTGTTCGGGCTCGGGTTGCCCTACCGGCTGTTCTGGTGGAGCGACTGATGCACGACCTTCTGCAGAATCTGATACTCGGTTTCAGCGTCGCGCTCACGCTGCAGAACCTGATGTACTGCTTCATCGGCGTTTTCCTCGGCACGATGATCGGTGTCTTGCCGGGTATCGGTCCGCTGGCGACGATGGCGATGCTGTTGCCGCTCACGTTCTTTCTGCCGCCGGTTTCAGCGATCATCATGCTCGCCGGCATTTATTACGGTTCCGATTACGGCGGCTCCACCACGGCGATCCTCGTCAATCTGCCGGGCGAAGGATCGTCGGTCGTAACACTGCTCGACGGTCATCCCATGGCGCAGCAGGGCAGAGCAGGCCCCGCGCTGGCGATCGCGGCGATCGGTTCGTTCTTCGCCGGCTGTGTGAGCACTCTGCTCATAGCCCTGGTCGGGCCGCCCCTCGCATCGGTCGCGCTGAATTTCGGATCGCCGGAATATTTCT
>DASRIK010000119.1:0-2997 GCA_035650035.1 Burkholderiales bacterium
CCGCGGACGGCGGAGCAGTGCCTGCCGCGTAGCGGGAGGTGCGACCCGGAAGCGGGCTGAGGCACGCGCATTAGAACCGCGGTCTCACGCACGCTTTCGCCGTCAGATCCCCGCTGAGGCGGGGCCCCTCTTCCAGGCTTCAGCGTGCCCCACGTCTCCGACGTCCCCGCTCACCAGAGCACAGGTCGGTTCTAAGTTACTAGCTGATGCTACCCGTCCAGACGCCGGCTGACGACGCTCTGGTCGGGGATGTGGCGGCGGATGTCGCGCGACATGCGCAGCGCTGTTTCGACGCCGCGATAATAGCCGGGGATGTACGCGCCTTCCTGGAAGCCGAGCAGCCGGTAGAACGCACGCGCGCCGTAGTTGTTCGCCCTCAACTCGAGCGTGACCGTGGTGATCCCCGCCGTCAAAGCGGATTCCTCGAGCCAGTCCATGAGTGCGCGGCCGATACCGCAGCGATGGTGCGACGGCTTCACGGCGAGCAGACTCAGATGCGCCTGCACTTCTCCGAACTCCATGATGCCGAATCCGACGAGATGCGAGCGCACTTCAGCGACTACGACGAGCGTCGATCGGGCGCGAATCGCTTTCGCGACACGCTCCGGCGGCCATGACCAGCCGCGCAGACCGACTTCCACGAGATAGCGCGACATGACCGCCATCTCGTAAGCGTCCGCTGGGCCGGCGAGCCTGAAAGTGGGCTGAATCATTGTTATGCGACTCTACATTCGCAAGTATACCGGCAGAGGACGGTGCTGCAACTCTCGCGAGCCCCTCAATCGGTCGAGGCGAGTCGTATGCCGGTGAACGGCCACCCACACCCGGAGGAGCGCGAGGGTCGCCGCAGAAGCGTCGTTCGTTAGACTTTCGCGCTTTTCGGGATGAATTTCAGCGCGACACCGTTGTTGCAATAGCGCAATCCCGTCGGCTTCGGTCCGTCGTCGAAGATGTGCCCGTGATGTCCGCCGCACCGGATGCAGTGATACTCGGTGCGCGGGTAGAGCAGGTGGTAATCCGTTTTCGTTTCGAACACGCCGGGTATGGTTGTGAAGTAGCTCGGCCATCCGGTGCCGCTGTCGAACTTCATCTCGGACGTGAAAAGCGGCAGGTCGCAGCCCGCGCAGGCGTAAATGCCGGCGCGTTTTTCATTGTTGAGCGGGCTCGACCCGGCGCGCTCGGTGCCTTCCTCGCGCAGGACGTGATACTGCATCTTGTCGAGGCGCTTGCGCCATTCGTCTTTGGAAAGCGCGAGCTTCTGGGTTGGCGCAGGCGGATTCACTCCGGCGGCGAGCAGCGTGCGCCAGTTTTTCTGAAGGGCCTCGATCTGGGGCGATTGAGGCGCGGTTGTTGCCGGGCGCGCTTGAGCCGCCACACCACCCGCCGCTGCCGCAAAAACGCCCTGTAACCACGTGCGTCGATTCATACTTCCTCCATGTTCGTAGAGCGGTCCCCGCGGAGTCATCGATTAAGACCGGCGGCGTTCCAAATGATTCAGGCGACATGCTTTAGTCGCCGCGGCGTCGGATACCTTACCGCTCCCGGCGTTCTTTATACCGCATGGCACACTGCCCCGCCAACGCGCCGACGTCCGCTTAAAGCGTTGTTCCGGAACCAAAGATGACGGTGCACTGACTCGACAGGACACCCCCGTTGCCGTAGCACGCTGAAGCGTGGAGCAGGGGCCCCGGCTTGCCGGGGATGCGACCGCGGAAGCGGGCATTGCCACGGTCTACAGGGTCGCTTCAGAGCCGAAGATGACGGTGCACTGACTCGACAGGACACCCCCGTTGCCGTGGCCCAGGGCAACATCGCAATCCGGCACTTGCCGTTTTCCGCACTCGCCACGCACCTGGCGGATCGCTTCGATCATCACGAGCAGTCCGTACATCCCCGGATGGCAATACGAAAGCCCGCCGCCGCTCGTATTGACCGGCAGCCTGCCGCCGGGCGCGATCGCCCCGTCCGAGACGAAGCGGCCGCCTTCGCCTTTCGGACAAAAGCCCAGATCTTCGAGGAATAGAATCGGCGTGATCGTGAAGGCGTCGTACAGCGACACCATGTCGACGTCCGACGGTTTCACTTTCGCCATCGCGTATGCCTTCGGTCCTGATTCGGCGGCACCCGTGACGGTGAGATCGGGCATATTTGCGATCGTCGAGTGGCTCAGCGCTTCACCGACGCCCAGCACGTACACCGGCTTTTTCTTCAGCGTTTTCGCCCGTGCAGCCGACGTGAGCACGATCGCGCCGCCGCCATCCACGACGAGGCAGCAATCGCGCACGGTGAATGGATACGACACCATGCGGGCATTCAGCACCTGCTCGATCGTGAGCGGCTCCTTCTCCCATGCCTTCGGATTCATCAGCGCCCAGCGCCGCGCGGCGACTGCGACTTCGGCAAGTTGCTCTCGCGTCGTGCCGTACTGGTGCATGTGGCGCGCGGCCGCCATGGCATACGCACTGATCGGGAGAATTGGCCGGAAAGGCGCTTCGTAGTAGTTGTATTCGCGCGGCGAAGCTGCGGCACGCGAGACGGATCGCTGCGTGCTGCCGTAGGCGATCACCGCCACCTCGCAGAGGCCCAGCTCGATGGCCGCGTGCGCGTGCGCGACGTGCGTCATGAACGACGAGCCACCGATCGCGGTGCCGTCGAAAAAGCGCGGCTTGATGCCAAGGTATTCCGCCAGCGCCATCGGCGCGAAGCGCGACTGCGTCGACGCGGAAAGAAGCCCATCCACGTCCTTGAGCTCGAGACCGGCGTCTTCGAGGGCGGCGATCGTGCCCTGTGCCATGAGATCGATCGGGCTCGTATGTGGCGCGACAAGCCCCAGGTCGGATTCGGCTGCACCGACCACGGCTACGCTTCCTCTCGTCAGGCTCATTTCACACCCTCCGCTGGTGTAAATACCGGGTAGGGCGGCTGCTTCTCGTCGCCGGGATGTGCACGGAATCTGACGCGCATGCCGATCTTCACTGCCATCGCGTCGATTTCCTC
>DASRIK010000120.1:0-5654 GCA_035650035.1 Burkholderiales bacterium
AAACGCAGCGACACCAGCACGAGCGTGTAGCCGTCCGGGTTCGCTTTTGCCACGATGTCGGTGCCGATGATCTCGGCTGCGCCCGCGCGGTTGTCCACGACCACCTGGTGGCCCCAGCTCTCTGTGAGTCTTTGCCCGAGGACGCGCGCCATGCCGTCGCTGCTGCCGCCCGGAGGTACCGGAACGATCAGCCGGATCGGGCGATTCGGATAAGCGGCCGCGACGCCCTGGGTCGATCCCTGCGCCAGTGCAGCGGCGCTGCCCACAAAGAACGTAGCCGCTGCGGCGGCACCTGCGATCTCCTTCGTGAAGCTCACGATTGCCCCTCGAGAACGTGACTCGACAACATGATACGTCGAATGCACAGCACCGCCGGCTTTTACAAAGCATGGCGGCCGTATGACAATGCGAGAGTGCCTGACATAATGAGGCACGCTGATGTCGAGCGCGTTCGCCGACGCGATCCGAAGAAGTTTCTGATCCAACCACAGGAGGAGCACATGAAGTATTACGGCTTCTGGCGCTCGCTTGCAGCCTGCCGGGTGCGCATCGCGCTGGCACTGAAAGGCATCGCGGCCGAAGAGATTTCCGTTAACCTGATGCAGGGCGAGCAGTCGAAGCCCGAGTACCGCGCGATCAACCCGCTCGGCGTGGTTCCCGCTCTCGTCACCGACGAGGGCGCGACGATTTACGAGTCGCTCGCGATTATCGAGTACCTCGACGAAACGCAGCCGCAGCCGCGTTTTTTACCGCAGGACGCCCGAGGGCGGGCGCGGGTGCGCGGGCTCGCACAGATCGTCGCCTGTGACGGCCATCCGTTGATCGTGCCGCGCGTGCGGAACTATCTCGAGAAGGAGCTCGGAGTCGACGACCCGGCCCGTACGCGCTGGTGCCAGCACTGGATCATGGAGTCCCTGCGAGGCGTCGAGGCGCACCTCTCGCGCGACAAGGAAACTGGCCGCTTCTGCCACGGCGATACGCCTACGCTTGCCGACATCTGCCTGGCGACTCAGGTATTCGGCGCGCGCTTCTTCAGCTGCGACACCGCAGCCGTGCCGACGGTCATGCGGGTCTTTGACGAGTGCATGAAGCTCGAGCCGTTCGACCGCTCCCACCCCTTGAAGCAACCCGGGGCGCCCAAAGAGCTCAAGCACTGAATGGCGCCTCGCGCTGTCGGCGTGATCGGTCTCGGCGCAATGGGCGGCGCGTTCGCGCGGCACCTTGTCGAGGCCGGTTACGCCGTCAGCGGTTACGACATCGATGCGAAGCGCAGGCAGCGGCTGAAGCGCCATGGCGGCAGGCCTGGGGCATCGATCGCGTCTGTTTCCCGCGGCCATCAGACCATCGTTACATCGTTGCCCAGCGTTGAAGCATGCAACTCGGTGTTCTTCGGCGGCGGCGGTATCGCGCACGAGGCCCGGCCGGGCACAATCGTGATCGAGACGAGCACGATGCCGCTCGAGCTGAAGGTCGCGCTGCGCGATGGCTGCAGGAAACGGGAAATCACCGTGCTCGATTGTCCGATCAGCGGCACGGGCGCACAGGCTGCGGCAAAGGACATTTCGGTGTACGCGAGCGGCAACCCGGACGCAGTGCAGCGCTGCCGCGCGATCTTCGCCGGCTTCGCGCGCAGCATGCATTTCTGCGGCGAATATGGGAACGGCTCGAAGCTGAAGTTCATCGCGAACCTGCTCGTCACGATCCACAACGTGGCCGCGGCAGAGGCAATCGTGCTGGGTCGAAAGTCGGGACTCGACGCACGGCTGCTCTATGACGTCATCCGCGACGGCGCGGGCACCTCGCGGATGTTCGAAGTGCGCGGAGCCAAAATGATCGCCGACGACTACTCGAATGCTTCGATGGCGTTGGGTCTTTACCAGAAAGATATCGACATCATCGGCGCCTTCGCGGCCGCGCTGCATTGTCCGACGCCGCTCTTCGACGCGAGCAGGCAGTTCTATGCGGCGGGGCTCGCGCAGGGCCGTGAAGACGATGATCCGGCCGTCGTCTGTGATGTGCTCGCGCAAATGGCTGACGCAACGGCAAGAGCCAAATCGAGGCGTAGCAGCCGCAGCCGTTGAGATCGCTCGCCGGCGGCGCTCAGGCTCGCCGGCATCGCACCAGCGCTATTGCTTTTCGATTCCGATCTCGGCGGTGAGCTTTTCGTACTTCCCGACTTCCCTTTTTATGAGCTCCGCGAATTCCTCGGGTGTGCTGCCGGTCGCATCCACGCCGAGCGTGGCGAACTGCTGTTTCACGTCCGACAGCTGGAGAATGCGCCGCAGCTCCTTGTTCACCTGGCTGACGATCGGCTGCGGCATGCCGGCGGGACCGAGAATTCCCCACCAGCTCGTCATCTCGAAACCCGGCACACCGGATTCGGCGACGCTGGGTATGCCTGGCACGAGCGGTGTCGGCTTCAAACTCGTTACTGCGAGGGCCCGAAGCTTCCCCGCCTGCACGTGGGGCAATACCACGGCCATGTCGGAGAAGACGACGTCCACTTCACCGGCAAGAAGCGCGATCGTGATCAGCGCCGAGCCTTTGTATGGAACGTGCAGCATGTTCGTCTTCGTCGCGCGTTTGTACAACTCCGCGGACAGGTGGGAAATGCTGCCGGGGCCGCTGGAGCCGTAATTGATCTTGCCATGCCGCTTTACGAGCGCGCTGAACTCGCGGAACGTCTTCGCAGGCACCGACGGGTGAACGACCACGATCTGCGGAGCTGTCACGGCGAGGCTGATCGGCGTGAAATCCTTGACCGAGTCGTAGCCGACACTCTTGTAAATGCTCGGGTTCACGGCGATCGGTCCGACATTCCCCACGACCAACGTGTAGCCGTCCGGCGGCGCCTTGGCAGTCGCCGCGGCGCCAATACTGCCCGCCACGCCGGATCTGTTGTCGACGATTACGTTCTGACGCCATGCTTCGGTGAGTTTTTGACCGAGCGTGCGGCCGATGACGTCAGACGTGCCGCCCGGCGGAAATGGCACGACCATGCGGATGGGCTTACCTGGATACGCCTGACCGAGTGTCGCGCAGGGAGTGAGCGCGATAGCGAACGCAAGTGCGGCTGTTGCAAGTCTCATGGCGATATCCTCTCTTGTCATTGTTGAAACCGGACGATGCCCGTCCATGCGAGTGTCACGCATGGGTTGCGCATTCCTCGCGCATGATCTTCGCCCCTTCGACCATGGCGCGCATTTTTCCGAACGCCGTCTCGCGCGGCAGGTACTTCATTCCGCAATCGGGTGCAACAATCAGGTTCTCCGCGCGCAC
This sequence comes from Burkholderiales bacterium, assembly GCA_035650035.1. Lineage (GTDB taxonomy): Bacteria > Pseudomonadota > Gammaproteobacteria > Burkholderiales > SG8-41 > JAQGMV01. The sequence continues at coordinate 3,280 of DASRIK010000120.1, forward strand.
GTAAGGTAAAGCGCGGCGGATGCGCGCCGCAACATCTTCGGCCGTCTCGACTTTCGGATCGTCGAGGTCGATCACGCCGAGCAGGATTTTCTTGTTGTCGAGCTTCGTCAGCACCGCGCAGTCGAGTTTCGGCTGCGCGGTTTCGACCGAAACCTGCTTGCACGTGCAATCGCGGAGCTCCGGCAGAAACGAATACCCCGCGGGCTTCACGTGACCGACGACGGCGGCGTACCCGAAGCAGATATGCACGACCGTCGTGCCAGTGATGCCTTCGAGCGCCCGATTCAAAGCTTTCAATCCATACTGACGCGCTTTCTCCGGGCGCGCCTGCATGTAAGGCTCGTCGATCTGAACGATGTCCGCACCGGCCGCGAAGAGGTCCCGGATCTCCGCGTTCACCGCGTCGGCATACGCGAGCGCCGCGCTTTCCTCGTCCGGGTAATAATCGTTCTGCGCCTGCTGTGTCATCGTGAACGGTCCCGGCACGGTCATCTTGATACGGCGCGCCGTGTTCGCGCGCAGGAACCTGACGTCCTCAACTTCGACCGGGCGCTTGCGCTTGATCGGCCCGACGATGCGCGGAACCGGATTCGGGTGCCCCGTGCGGTCCATCGCGAAGCCATGGTTCTCGATATCGACCCCGTCCAGAGCCGTTGCAAACCGATTGGAATAGCTTTCGCGCCGGATCTCTCCATCGGTGACGATGTCGAGGCCGGCTTCCTCCTGCGCGCGTATCGCGAGTATCGTCGCGTCGCGCTGCGCCTCTTCGAGATACTCCACCGGGATGCGCCACAATTCCTTGGCGCGGATGCGCGGAGGCAGACGCTTCGAGAGGTTTGCGCGGTCGATCAGCCATTCGGGCTGCGGATAACTGCCGACGAGCGTCGTGGGAAAGAGCACGTTGGCCTCCATGTGCTGTCGTGCTGGCGTCATCGTTCCCGTGCAATGTTCAGGCTGCCGCAGATCCCGATGGTAGCGTATCTAACCCACATGCCAGCCCAGCCTTACGCGACCGATCGCCATCGCGACAGCCGCCTGTGTCGGTTCGACGACCGGTATGCCGAGTGCGTCCTGAAGGGGCTTGCGATACGGCGCCATTCCCGCGCAGCCCATCACGACCACGTCGGCGCCGTGCTCGTCGCGCAATCGCTTGCCGGTCTCGGCCATGCGCCCGAACGTCGTCTTGCGGTCAGCGAGCTCCGTCACCGCGAGCCCGATGGGCAGCTCCGCCGCAAGGCGCCCGGTGATGCCCAGACCGGCCATGTAGCGCAGATGCCGGGCGATCGATTGACGCAGGATTGCGATAACGCCGAATTTCTGGCCCAGCGTGAGCGCCGTGAGGAAGCCGCATTCGGCGATGCCGAGCACAGGCTTTCTGACAAGCTCGCGCAGGGCGTGGATGCCGGGATCGCTGAAACACGCGATCACGAACGCGTCATACTCTTTCTCGCACTCCACGACGGTGCGCATGAGCGGAGCGACAACGCTCTCCACGTCGCGCTGAGTCTCGATTCCGGCGGGTCCTTCTTTGAGCGTCGCGCAGTCGATCGTCGGGCCCTGCGGGATACGCAGCGGCTCGCATGCCTCGTTGATGGCGCAAGTCACGGCTTCCGTCGAGTTCGGATTGATGACGAGGATCCGGCCGTCGCCAGCCTGCCCCATGAACGGATCTCCTTACGAGCGAATGGACATTATGAGACGGTGCGACGCGATTAGCACCTATCAAGCCGCCTCCCGAGCTCGGGGTGCAACTAGCGCTTGTCGGAATAGCGCGGAATCTGATGGAGGGGCTGAAACGGACCGATCGCCGCCATGTCCACTTCGACCAGCGTCGGGCCGCGCTGTCGCAGCGCCGCGGCGAGATGAGTCTTCAGCTCATCGGTATCGCGCACGCGCCAGAACGGCAACCCGGCGAGTTTCGCGAGGCCCTCGAGGTCAGGACCGAGCAGGTCGTCGAAGAAACGACGCTCGCCGTGCGACGCCGCCTGAATAAAACGAATGACGCCGTAGCCTCTGTCGTTCATCACCAGAAAACAGACGTCGGCCTTCTCCTGCACCGCAGTCCACAGCTCGCCCAGATTCAGCCAGAACCCGCCGTCGCCGCAGAGAGCCACGGTTTTGCGCCCGTTCGCGGCAAGAGCGGCGCCGATCGCAAGCGGCATGCCGGTGCCGATCGCCGCGCCGACAGAGTAGATGTTGTCCCGCGGCCCGTACACCGGAAAGATCCGATTCGCCCAAGTCGTCTGGTGAAAGGTGATGTCGCGCGCCCAGATGGCATCGCGCGGCATTGCAGCCCGAATGATCTCGGGGAATGCTGCATACTCCCCGAGCGTGCGGCGGTAGTTTTCGAACGCTTGCGTTTTCACGCGACCAAT
>DASRIK010000121.1:0-8925 GCA_035650035.1 Burkholderiales bacterium
CCCGGTGCAGCGGTGCACCGCCTCGCTTTCGATACGCTCGACCTTCGATTCGCACACCGGGCAGCGCATCGGCATTTCGAACTCGGGCGCCCCGGCCGGGCGTTTATCCACGATCACCCGCACGACTTCGGGTATGACGTCTCCTGCCCGTCTCACGACAACGGTATCTCCTGCGCGCACGTCTTTCGCGCGGACCTGATCGAGATTGTGCAACGTCGCGCTCGTGACGGTGACGCCGCCCACGAACACAGGTTTCAGTTTCGCGACGGGCGTCAGTGCGCCCGTTCGCCCCACCTGTACTTCGATCGCCACGACTTCGCTCGTCGCTTCCTCAGCCGGAAATTTGTGCGCAAGCGCAAACCGCGGCGCGCGCGCAACGTGCCCGAGGCGTTCCTGTGCTGCGAGCGCGTTCACTTTGTACACGACGCCGTCGATGTCGTAAGGCAGCGCGGCGCGCTTGCCGCCGATCGTTGCGTAATATTCGAGGAGGCCCTCGACCCCGGAGACGACATCGCGCTCGGCGGCCACACGGAAGCGGCTGGCCGCGAGGTACTCGAGCACGTCGCTGTGCCGCGTGAACTGCCGCGCGCCCTCGACGTAGCCGACGCCGTACGCGAAGAATGTGAGGGGACGTGTCGCCGTCACGCGCGGATCGAGCTGCCGGACAGCTCCCGCAGCCGCGTTGCGCGCATTCACGTATTCGCGCTCGCCTTTTTCTCGCTGTGCAGCGTTGAGGGCGTCGAAATCGCGCTTGAGCATGAGCACCTCGCCGCGGACTTCGATCACCGAAGGCGCCGGACTCGCGGCAAGTCTCAACGGAATCGCGCGAACCGTGCGCAGGTTCAAAGTCACGTCTTCGCCGACGAAACCATCGCCGCGCGTCGCACCGGTCGCCAGCGCGCCGTCGATGTAGGTGAGGTTGATTGCCAGTCCGTCGAACTTCGGTTCTGCCGCATACTCGATGCGGTCCAGCCCGAGATTCTCTCGGGCGCGCCGATCGAACCCGGCGACTTCCTCATCGTCGAACGCGTTACTGAGCGAAAGCATCGGTGCGCGATGGCGCACCTCCGCGAACTGGTTCTGAGCGTCCGTGCCGACACGCTGCGTCGGGGACTCCGGCGTGATGAGCTCCGGATATTTCTGCTCGAGCGCCTGCAGCTCGCGGAAAAGCACATCGTACTCGGCGTCGGAAACGAGCGGCGTGTCGAGGGCGTAGTACTGGTGGTTGTGCCGCTCGATGTCTTCGCGCAGCGCGGCGGCACGCAGGCGCGCTTCGCGCGGCACCGTCATGAGAACAGGCGCAGAGCTCGCTCGCTGCCGGCGGGCATGCCCCGCGCATCCATTTTCGCGTGTATCGCCTTGAGTTGCTGCTGGATCGCGCGCACCGCATTTTCCGTGAGCGGCACGCGATTGTCGTCGACGAGTGTGCCGTCAAGCTCGCGTGCGAGCTCGCGGCCTATGCCGACCATGAGATCGAGAGCGGCGTGACCGTCCGCCACGCGCGCAACGTCGAGCAGCAGCGTCATGCCCTCGGTCGTAAGGTGCTTCATCACCTCGGGCAGGAAGGGCTGAGGCTCGTGGTTGTCGATCGTAAAAAGCGTGCGGCGGGCGTCGTCGCGATAGTGGAACAGGCCGTCTGACTCGAGCTTGAACCCCGCGGCTTCAGCCAGGCTTCGGATGCGCGTTCCACTGAATTTGCCGCTCCCAGCGACGACATTGATGCCGATCGCGACGTCGACGTCGGCGCAAAACGCGTCGAGCTCGCGTGCCTTGGCGAGGCTCGCTTCGATGTCGGGACACGTAGCCGTCGCGGAGTAGCGCTCCGCACATTCCTGCGCGGAAGCGCAGAACGTCGTCAGCGCGCCAAGATCGACGATCCCGCCGCGATTCACCATCTGCAAGGCCAGCCTGAGATGTGCGTACCGGCCACCGCTCAGCCTCCCGGCCTCCTCCCACGCATGCGCCGCGTGACTGTAGCCGACGACGCGAAAGCGGCGCCCGCATGACGCTGCCCGCGTGTGCAGCTCGGCCAATCCTGCGGCGCTGATCGGTTCCGCGGCGTCCAGCGCAACGATGTAGTCGATCGCGGCATCGAAGTCGGGCACGGGCGGCAGAAACGCGGGCTCTCGGGGCAGCGGCTCGGCACGCGTGGCGGGCGAAATGACCGGCGAGGCCGGTAGAGGATTCACGGGAGCGGCCCCCGCTCGCTCCGCCGGCGCGATCTGCGGCTCGAGTCGAGGCTGCTCGCGCAGCGGGTCTTCGCGCAGCAGCACGTCTTCGTGCTTGTCGCCGAAAGCGTGCTCGAGCTTGCGGCGCAGCCGCCACTGCTGGAACCAGTTGAACGCGGTCACTCCGCCGACGACGATCACGCCTATGATCAACAGGCTGACCTGCAAGTCGCTCATGTAAGCGCCCAGAAGGAAAGGAGGTTACGGAGGGAAACCAGCCCGCGGACGGCGGAGCAGTGCCTGCCGCGTAGCGGGAGGTGCGACCCGGTAGCGGGCTGAAGCGCGCGCGTTGAATCCGCGGGCTCGTGCGCGCTTTCACGGTCGCATCCCCGCAAACGGGGCCCCTGCTCAACGTTCAAGCGCGCTGGTTTCCCTCTGTTCGTAGGCTGCGAGGCCCGAGCCATTGGCGAGCGCAGCCGTTATGCCGCCTCTTCCGTGAGCTTCATCGCTTCTTCGATATCGACTGCGACGACGCGCGAGACACCCGGCTCCTGCATCGTGATGCCGAGAAGCTGATTCGCGATCTCCATCGTGATCTTGTTGTGGCTGATGAAGAGAAACTGCGAGGTCTCCGACATCTGCCGCACGAGATCGCAGAAGCGGCCGGTATTGTGATCGTCGAGCGGCGCGTCGACCTCGTCCAGCAGGCAGAACGGCGCCGGGTTGAGCTGGAAGATCGAGAAGACGAGCGAAAGCGCGGTCAGCGCCTTCTCGCCGCCGGAGAGAAGATGGATGGAGCTGTTCTTCTTGCCGGGCGGCTGCGCGATCACCTGCACGCCGCTGTCGAGGATCTCTTCACCCGTCAGCAGGAGCTTCGCATTGCCGCCGCCGAAGAGCGCCGGGAACATGCGCCCGAAATGTGCGTTGACTTCGTCGAACGTCGTTTGCAGCCGCTCGCGCGTCTCGCGGTCGATGCGCCGGATAGCGTCTTCGAGCGTCGCCATCGCCTCGTTGAGATCCTGCGACTGCGTATCGAGGTAAACCTTGCGCTCGCGTGCCGCTTCGAGCTCTTCCAGCGCAGCGAGGTTCACTGCGCCCAAAGCCTTGATCTCGTCGTTCAGTCGCGCGATCTCCGTCTGGAGGGCTCCGGAGCGCGTGCCTTTTTCGAGAACGGCGCGCAGCGCGTTCTCGTCCGCGCCCGAGTCCAAGAGCTGCTGCGCGTACTGCTCTTCCGTAAGCCGCGCTTCCTGTTCCTTCAGACGGATCTCGTTCACGCGCTCCCGCAGCGGGTCCAGCCGCTGCTCCGTGGCGAGCCTTTCGTGCTCGAGCTCTTTCAGCTGCGTCTCCAGACCTTCCAGCGCGTCGCGCGCATTCGCAAGTGCCTGTTCGCGCTCCGCCCGCAACGCAAGCGCCTCCTGCAGCTGCGTCTGCCATGGCGTCTCGTCGCAGTGACGCAAAGCTTCCTCTTCCTCGGCCAGCGTGGCGGCGAGCGAGTTGCTTTGCTCCTCGAGCATGCGGATGGCGTTTTCCGCTTCCTGTATCTTGCCTTCCGCGCTGCGCGCCTGATACGACGCATCCTGAAAGGCATGCTGCGCCTGGCGCAGCGCCTCACGCTGCAAGCTCAGCACGGCGTCAGCTCTCTGGTAGAGCTCCGTGGCAAGATCGAGCTGCGAACGCAACTCGGCGCTTTCGCCGATCAGTCGTTGCTGGTTCGCGGACGCTTCTTCGCGATGCGCTGTCTCAGTGTCGACGTGCTCCGCGATCTCGGCGAGCTCGGAGCCGATCCTCTCCCCACGTTGCGTAAGGCGATGGGCTTCCTCGGAAAGCCGCAGCACCTCCATCTGAAGCGCGTGATGCCGCTGCTGGGTTTCGGCGAGGGCCTGGCGCGCATCGGCGAGCGCGGCCTTGTGGTCGGCAATTTCGTTTTCAGCCGTTTCCAGCGCGCTCTGTAGCGCAGGGACGGCTTCATGCGCCGAGGCCGCTTCTACTTCGAGTTGCTCGATCTCGCGCTGCCGCGTCAGCACGCCATGAAGCTCGGAATCCGGCGCGTGGAAGCTTACGCTGCGGCGTGTATAGATATGTCCCTGCCGGCCGACCAGCATGCCGCCCGGCGGAAGACTCTCACGCAGTGCGAAGCCCGATACGTCGTCCGGCAGCACAAAAACCTGGTACAGCCAGTCGCGAAGTACCGGCTCGAGCCGAGGATCTCGGCACGTGACATAGCGCTGCAGGGGCTCGGCACCTTCCAGCGTGTAGCCGGGCACTCCGTTCGCTGCGTCGCCCGTATCGACGACGGTCATCTTGCCGGGCGGCGAATCGGTTACCCACGCGCGTGTCTGTTCCATGTCGGGCAAAGCGATCGCGTTCAGCCGCTCCCGCAACACCGCTTCGAGCGCGTCTTCCCAGCCCGGCTCTATGCTGATGCCCTGCCACAAGCGTGGCGCCGCATCGAGTCCCCGTGCGGCAAGCCAGTCCTGCAGCCCCGCGCCGCGTGCGATCGCGTCCTGGAGCTGCGAAAGCGCCGAGACGCGCGCTTCGATCGCGGTGACACGCTGGTTCGCCTGATCGAGCCCGTCCACGTGCGAGCGCAGCCGTTCTTCCAGCTCGGGCAGTGCCTGCTCCTTCTCCGACAGCTTCGCCCGGTGCATCTCGAGAGCCTGGTCGGTCTCGGAGAGCTCCTGCCGGAGCCGCCCGAGCGCGGCTTCGTCGGGGCTGGGAAGAGCCGACTGCTCCTCGTTCAGACGCTCCTCGCGACGGGCAAGCTGTTCCAGCACCCGTTCGGCATGTTCGACTTTCGTGCGCTCGACCTGCAATGCCTGCTCGCTTTGCGATAGCGCACGCTGCAGCTCGTCACGGCGCGCGTGGCTCGCGCGATACGCTTCTTCAGCCACCGGAAGCTTCCCGGTCTCTTCAGCAAGCGCGGAATCGTAGGTCGTGAGGGCAGCCTGTGCTTCGGCGCTCTGCTCGCGGGATTGTTCCAGCCGCTCGTGGGCGGCAGCGAGCTGCGACTCGCCGTTCGCGAGCTGCGCGCGAACGCTCGCGATCTGGTGCTCGATGCGCTGACGGTTATCGCGCAGATGCTGGATCTGCTGTTCCAGCCGCGCGACTGCGGCGTTGGATTCGTAAAGCGCCCCCTGGGCCGTGTGCATCGCATCGCCCGCGCGGTAATGTTCCTCGCGCAGCGCTTCGAGCCGCTTTTCGGCTTCACGCAGCGCGGCGGTCTGCGCCTCGAGCTCGACACCCAGCCGCTCGATCTCCCGCGCATGCCGCGCCCGCGCAGAGGCGGCTTCCTGCCTGCGCGTGAGCCACAGCAGCCCCTGCGTCGTGTTGAGCTCGCCCTGGAGCTCGTGGTAACGCCTGGCTACTTCCGCCTGCGCGTGCAGGTGCTCGAGCTGTTTGTCGAGCTCCTGGCGGATGTCGTCGACGCGCATGAGGTTTTCGCGCGTGTCCTTCAACCTCAACTCGGTTTCGCGGCGCCGCTCGCGGTATTTCGAGACTCCGGCGGCCTCCTCGAGGAAGATGCGCAGCTCTTCCGGCTTCGCCTCGATGACGCGCGAGATCATGCCCTGCTCGATGATCGCGTAGGCGCGCGCGCCGAGCCCGGTGCCGAGGAAGATATCCGCGATGTCCCGCCGGCGCACGTGCGCGTTGTTGATGTAGTAGGACGAGTCACCGTCGCGCTGCAGGACGCGCTTGATCGAGATTTCTGCGTATTGCGACCACTGCCCGGCCGCCTTGCCGAGGCTGTTGTCGAATACGAGCTCGACACTGGCGCGATTCACCGGCTTGCGCTGACCGGAGCCGTTGAAAAGCACGTCCTGCATGGTCTCGCCGCGAAGATGCTTCGCGGAGGTCTCACCCAGCACCCACCGCACGGCGTCGATGATGTTCGACTTGCCGCAGCCGTTGGGACCTACGATGCCGACGAGCTGACCTGGGGTGGGAATTCGGGTGGGATCTACAAAGGATTTGAAACCGGCGAGATTTATCTGGGTGAGGCGCACTGTTTCGGCTACCGGTGAAGTTTATAATTCACGAGCTTCGGAATCTCCGTAGCTTCCTCGCGTGCCGGATTTTAACTGATTTCCCCGTTCGTTCCATGCCGAGCAAGCCAAGCAAAGCGCTCGAAACGTTCCTCAATCCGACGCCACGGCGCGACTATCGGATCCACATGGAGATTCCGGAGTTTACGTGCCTCTGTCCGAAAACGGGCCAGCCGGATTTCGCGACACTCGTGCTCGACTACGTGCCCGAGCGCTTATGCGTCGAGCTGAAAAGCCTGAAGCTCTACATCTGGTCGTATCGCAACGAAGGCGCGTTCCACGAAGCCGTGACGAACCGCATCCTGGACGATCTCGTCGCCGCCACGCGCCCGCGCTACATGCGGCTCACCGCGCGCTTTTACGTGCGGGGTGGCATTTTCACGACGGTCGTCGCACAGCACATGAAGCCGGGCTGGAAAATCGCGGCGATGCCGGAGATCGAAGACTCGCCGGCTCCGCGCAGCGTGCGTTGAAGCGGGGAAACTCTCTATAATTCCGCGTCTTTCGGCGCGGGCGCGCGTCGGTTTTCCACCTGTAACCAGCGCTTAGCGATAGCGATCTCTCGTGAACCCTCGGCTCGACCGGCTGCAGACCTACCCTTTTCAGAAGCTGAGCGCATTGCTCGAAGGCGCTCAGCCGAAACCGGGGCTGCGGCCAATTCCGCTCTACATCGGCGAGCCGAAGCACGACACGCCGGCGTTCATCAAGCAGACGCTCTGCGACAGCCTTTCGGGACTCGCGGGTTACCCGGCCACCATCGGCACGCCGGAACTGCGGCAGGCGATTGCCGGATGGCTCAAGCGGCGGTATGGGCTGAACGAGATCAACGCGGACACGCAGATCGTGCCCGTCGCGGGCACCCGCGAAGCACTTTTCGCCATCGCCCAGGCCGTTGTCGACACGGAAAAAGACGTGTATCCGATCGTCGTCTCGCCGAATCCCTTCTATCAGATCTACGAAGGTGCGGCGATCCTCGCGAACGCGCAGCCGGTATTCCTGAACAACGTTCCGCAGAATAAGTACGCGTGCGAGTGGGACTCGCTGCCAAGCACGGTGTGGCAGCGCGTTCAGTTGATCTACGTATGCTCGCCGGGGAACCCGACCGGGCACGTGATGGATCTCGACGAATGGCGAGCGCTCTTCGAGCTCTCCGACAAATACGGCTTCGCCATCGCGTCCGACGAATGCTATTCGGAGATTTACTTCGATGAAGCGAAACCGCCGCTCGGCGCGCTGGAGGCGGCGCAGAAGCTCGGGCGTACCGGATACCCACGACTCATTGTTTTCTCGAGCCTCTCGAAGCGTTCCAACGTGCCTGGCATGCGCTCGGGGTTCGTCGCCGGCGACGCCGCCATAATGAAGAAGTACCTTCTCTACCGCACGTACCAGGGTTGCGCGATGAGCCTCCCGATCCAGGCTGCGAGCGTCGTCGCGTGGCAGGATGAGGCGCACGTGGTGGAAAACCGGCGGCTCTACCGCGAGAAGTTCGACACCGCGCTGGCGATCCTCGAACCTGTTCTTCCGGTCGAAAAACCGGAGGCTGCTTTCTACCTGTGGGTCCGCACGCCCGGATCGGACACCGTGTTTACGCGACGGCTCTTCGAATCGCAGGCAGTGTCCGTGCTGCCGGGAAGCTATCTCGCGCGCGAGGCCCACGGTGTCAACCCGGGAACCAATCACGTCCGTATCGCGCTCGTGTCCTCGACCGAGGAATGTGCCGAATCGGCTCGGCGCATACGCGATTTCGTCACCAGCCAATAGAAGCTTTTCTCGCGAGGTACGTAAAGCCATGCAGCCGTTGCAAGAAATCATCGATGCCGCGTGGGAGGGCCGCGCCAGCCTGACGCCGTCCTCGTCAGAGTCGAAGGTTCGCGAGGCCGTGGAGGAGACCGTGAGCCGACTGGACGAAGGCGCGCTCCGTGTCGCCGAAAAAAAAGACGGCACGTGGGTCACCCACCAGTGGATCAAGAAAGCCGTGCTGCTCTCGTTCCGCCTGCGGGATAACGAAGTGCTGTCGGACGGCTACTCCCAGTACTACGACAAGGTGCCGTCGAAGTTCGCCGGATACGAAGCCAGGAAGTTCGAAGAAGGCGGCTTTCGCGTAGTCCCGCCGGCGGCTGCGAGGCGCGGGGCCTACATCGCGAAAAACGTGGTGCTCATGCCCTCCTTCGTCAACATCGGCGCCTACGTGGACGAAGGCACAATGGTGGATACGTGGGCGACGGTCGGTTCGTGCGCCCAGATCGGCAGGAACGTCCACCTGTCCGGAGGCGTCGGGATCGGCGGGGTGCTCGAGCCGCTGCAGGCGAACCCGACTGTGATCGAAGACAACTGCTTCGTGGGTGCGCGTTCAGAGATCGTCGAAGGGGTCATCGTCGAGGAAGGCAGCGTGATTTCGATGGGCGTATTCATCGGCGCGAGCACCAAAATCTACCGCCGGGACACCGGGGAGATCCTCTATGGGCGCGTGCCCGCCGGCTCGGTCGTCGTCCCGGGCTCCCTGCCCACGGCCGACGGCCGCTGCAGCCTGTATTGCGCGGTCATCGTGAAGCAGGTCGACGCGAAAACCCGCGCGAAGACCAGCATCAACGAGCTCCTCCGCAGCGACTGACCCTTGGTCGCCGCCGACTGATACTCGGGCGGCCGCGACTGACCCTTGGTCGCCGCCGACTGCTGCTCGGGCGGCCGCGACCGACACTTTTGTCATACCGGGG
>DASRIK010000122.1:0-6704 GCA_035650035.1 Burkholderiales bacterium
CGGCTGGATGTCCTTGATGGTCATGCCCTCGGCTTTGAGGCGTTCGAGTATCACGACTTCCTGCGTCGAGCCGGGCCAGATCGCAACCTTCCTGCCTTTCAGATCCCTGATGCTCTTGATGTCGGATTTCGTGCTCGCCACCACCGCCATGCCCCGATTGCATTGCGCAGCGAAAATCACGAGCGGCTCACCTGCAGCGGCGCCGAGGGTTGCAGCGGCGATGCCGAATGTGCCGACGTCGACTGTCCCGGTAATGACGGCGTTCTTGCCGTCCGTCGGGCTCTCGAAAGGAATCACTTCGATCCTGTAGCCGGCCGGGGCGAACTTCTCGTAGAAGTAAGGGGTAATGCCGTGTATCAGCTTGAGAGTGCCGACCTTGATGACTTTCTGCTGTGCGTATGCGGGAAGTGCAGCGCCCAGCGCGGCGGTTGCGGTGAGCACAACGGCTGCGGCACGCAGGAAGTAGCGACGCATATGCATGAGCGTTCCTTCTTGGAGGAGATCGTTGCGGCAGTGGCCGCCGCTGGCCTGCCGCACCGCTTGAGCAACGGCTATGCCACTTTAAGATCGACGCAAAAACATGGACTTGGATCAGATTGGGACAGCGTAATGCGCCCCGCCGTAGTGCGTAGCCACGCCGCGCGCACGCTTGAGGTGCGCAAAAGGGTATACCAGCCGGTATTCAAGAACCCAAACCTGTCAGCCTGAAGCCTCTTTTTCGTTCGGCAGCAGCATGACGATCATGGCTTTCACAGTTGTCTGCCTGGGCTAAACTCGTCCTGCTTTCGAGCTTTTCGAGGAAACTTTCGAGAAATGGACACGCCCACGACCCGCTTTCCCGAGCACGCCCTCTACGGCGAGAGCCATCGCGCCGTAGTGCCGCTCAGCTCGACCTATCCGAAAGGCCATCGCATCGCGCCGCACTGGCATGCACGGGCGCAGCTCGTATTCGCGTCCCGGGGCACGCTTACCGTGCGCACCGCCCGCCGCGCGTGGATCGTGCCGCCGAGACGCGCGTTGTGGGTCCCGGCGCACACGGTGCACGAGGTGCACACCTTCGGCGAAGTCGAGATGAGGAGCCTTTACGTAAAGACGGCCAGCGCAGTGGGAATGCCCGTTTCGTGCGCCGTGCTGGAAGTGACGCCGCTCCTGCGCGAGCTCGTGCTACGCGCGTCCGAGCTTCCTCCCGAATACGACGAATCGGGCGACGACGGTCTCCTCATGCAGCTCCTCATGGCCGAGATGCGCCGTGTGCCGCGTTGCGCGCTCGAGCTGCCACTCGCGGTAAGCGCAGACCTGCGCGCGCTTTGCGACCGCATTCTTGCGGAGCTCGCAGACAACCACGCCGACCGGGACAACGAAGCGCACGGGGGCATGAGCTCGCGGACGCTCTACCGCCGATTCCTCAGGGAGACCGGCATCAGCTTCGCGCGCTGGAAGCAGCAGGCGCGTGTCCTCGAGGCGATCAGAAGGCTCGCCGAGGGCACGCCCGTCACCGTCGTCGCGATGGACCTCGGTTACGATAGCGCGAGTGCCTTCTCGACCATGTTCAGGCGTTCGCTGGGCGTTTCGCCGCGTGCGTTCCTTGTGCGGTCCTGATTCAGAGGAAAACAGATGCAGAAAGTACGGATCGCCGCGGCAGCAACGCTGGCGTGTATCGGTAGTGCGGCTGCGCAGACGCCTTCAACAGGCGGAGCGCAAACCTATCCTGCGAAGGCCCTTCGTCTCATCGTCCCGTTTCCGCCGGGGGGCGGTACGGACTTCGTCGCGCGCACGATACAGCCGCGGTTTGCCGAAGCGCTCGGCCAGCAGATCATCATCGATAACCGTGCCGGCGCAACCGGCATAGTTGGAACCGAGCTGGGCTCGAAAGCGCCGCCCGACGGCTATACGCTCACGATGGCCACGGGAGCCACCATTTCGGCGAACATGGCGCTGTTCCCGAAACTCCCGTACGACCCGCCGAAGGACTTCGTACCGGTGACGCTCGTCGCCAGTCAACCGAACCTGCTCGCCGTGCATCCATCGGTCCCGGCGAAAACGGTGCGCGATCTCATCGCGCTCGCGAAAGCACGGCCCGGCCAACTGAGCTACGCTTCGTCTGGAAGCGGCAGCTCTCATCACCTGAGCGCGGAGCTCCTCAAGGTCATGTCGGGGATCAACATCGTGCACGTGCCGTACAAGGGCACGGGCCCTGCGATCATCGACGCCGTAGGGGGGCACGTCGAAGTGATCTTCAGCGGTATCGCGGCGATCATGCCGCAGGTGAAATCGGGGAAGCTTCGTGCCCTCGGCGTCACCAAGGCACAACGCAGTGCGATACTGCCGGAGGTTCCGACGATTGCCGAAGCGGGGCTGCCCGGCTACGAAATCACCTCATGGCACGGCGTGCTTGCGCCGACGGGAACGCCGCAGCCGGTCGTCGTGCGCGTTCGTGACGGCGTGGTCAAGGCGCTCGAGAGCGCTGACGTGCGCGAGCGCTTCGCTTCTCAAGGCGCGGAGCCGGTTGGCCTGACGCCCGAGGCATTCGCGAAATTCCTCAAGGCGGACATTGCGAAGATCGGGAAGCTCATCAGGGGGGCGGGTATCAAGGCCGACTGACGGGAGATATCAAAATGGGCCTGGCGTACACCAGGATGACGAACTATCCCACCATGTCGACGACCAGCTTCGCCAGCGCACCGTGCGGCCGCGCAAGCTCTTCGAGGATCGTGAAGTGATTGTGGCCGGCGAGCGCTGCCACGTGCCCGCGAAGCCCAGCAGCGCGGCGGGCGGCTGCGTATTCGCGCGATTGCCGCTGTAGTTCGGGCAGCTCTGCTGTTCCATACGAGATCACGAGCGGCGGCGATGCGGCGGGTATGTTCCGGAGCGGACTGAGTCGCGCCGCGCCATTGGCGTCGAGCCGCAACTTTCCGTTGAGATAACTCAGCCGGATCGGCTCGAGATCGAAGATCCCGCTGATCGCAAGGCCGCCGCGCACCTCGGGATGCGCGAGCGAAAGAGCCGTGAGATGTCCGCCAGCCGACCAGCCCGAGACATACAGACGATTCACGTCCGCGCCGTATGCGCGCGCGTGCCCGGCGATCCATGTGATCGCGCCGTGCACTTCAGTCACGATTTCTTCGAGCGTTGCGTCGGGAGCGAGCGTGTAACCGACGCTCGCCACGCTTATACCGTGCGCGAGCGGTCCGGCCGCGAGAAAGCGAAACAGCTCTTTCGCGCGCATCTGCCAGTAGCCGCCGTGGATGAATATCAGCACGGGGGCGCCCGGTGTGGGTGCCGCAAAATAGTCGAGGCGATTGCGTTCGCGCCGGCCGTAACGCAGATCGAGGTGCTGCGGGTGAGCCGCGGCCATGCTTGCGCTGCGACGCTCCCAATCGGCAACGATCTCGGCGCTGTTCGCAACGGCGGTGGTGTTGTTGTAGGCGGCGTCCAGCGTCGCCTGATCCATGCCGCGATAGACGCTCATGTCGATGTGTCCGTGGTCGATTACGAGTTTTACGGATTCCAGGCCGGCCAGGCACTTACGCGGCAGCTGCGCCATCGTCGGCGACGCACGGGGTTTTTCCGCGGCGTAAAGGGCCGTCGCGCCTGTAGGAATAGTCCGACGGCAGTTTTCCCGCTTTCCTACAATACGAACGAGCGCGCCGCCGATACTGCAGGGAGCGTGCCGCCGCCATACTGCGCTCCATACAAGAACAAACTCTAAATGCCCGTTCTGAAGTGACTGCCATGCAAGCGCGAACCCCAGACGTCTTCGTTGCACGCCAACCGGTGCTCGATCGCGAGCGTAACCTGATTGCCTACGAGCTGCTCTTCCGCGCCTCGGATGGCTACGCCGACGCCCAGGTCACGGACGACGCGCTTGCGACGTCCCGGGTCGTGACCCGTGCGTTTCGGGATCTCGGGATCGACACCGTGGTAGGGGGTGCGAAGGCGTTCATAAATGTCGACGCCGAATCGCTGATGAGCAAGCTCGTGGAGACGCTGCCGACCGACCGTGTAGTCATCGAGCTCCTGGAGACGGTCAGCGTGGACGACCGGATCGTGCGCCGCTGCCGGGACCTCAAGGCGAAAGGCTACCGCCTCGCGCTCGACGACTTTTCACGTTACACCGCTGCCTACGACCCGTTGCTCGAGCTCGTGGACATCGTGAAAATAGACGTGCTCTCGCTCGACTCGGACTCGCTCGCCGAAGTCGTCCGGCTGCTCAAGCCGTGGCGCCGCAAGTTACTGGCGGAAAAGGTGGAATGCCGCCAGCGCGCGCGCGATTGCCTCGCGCTCGGATTCGATTTCTTCCAGGGCTTCTACTTCGGCCGCCCGGCGATCTGCGCCGCCTAGGTCCCGAACACCCGGCATCAACGTCCCCTGAAGCTCGGCTTGCGCTTTTCGGCGAATGCGTTGATGCCTTCCTTGTGGTCTTCGGTGAGCCGCGCGATGGTCGAGGTCATGATCTCCGTTTCGAGCAGCGCTTCCAGCGAAGGCGTGTACATCGACTGGAACATCTTCTTGGCAAGGCCGAGCGCGCAGGTTGCGGAATCTGCGAGCTCCTGCGCGAAGGCGTGCGTTTCGGCGATGAGATTCGCGTCGGGCACGACTTTCGTGACGAAACCCCATTCGCGCGCTTCTTCGGCGGGCAGCATGCGCGCGGTGTAAACGAGTTCTTTCGCGCGGGCTATACCCAGATGCTGGACGAGAAAAAAAATGGATCCGCCATCCGGCACGAGCCCGATCTTCTTGAAGATTTGCGAGAAGCGCGCGGACTGCCCCGCAATGACGAGATCGCAGGCAAGCGCGATCGAAAATCCGATCCCCACGCATGCGCCGTTCACCGCGGCGATCACCGGCTTCTCGAGATTCACGAGATTCTGAATCATCCGGTGCCGCCGCTTCATCCGCTCGCGGGCCGAAATCATGTCGACGTTATGCATTCCTCCTACGTCGCTCCCCGAGCAGAACGCTTTGCCCGCGCCGGTGACGATGACCGCCCGGACGCCGTCGTCCACCTGGAGCTCCGCGAAAATCCGCGTGAGCTCGAGGTACATGTCCTCGGAGAGGGCGTTCATTTTTTCGGGGCGGTCGAGCGTCACGGTTGCGACGCGGTCGGTGGTCTCGAGCTTTACGTTCATGGCATGAAAAACAGTATGATGTGTTGCCCGATTCTAGCGGGATCCGCGCACGACATAGCGGCGCGTCGGCCCGGGCACTCATCGAAGACCGCAGCTGATGACCACAACAGACAACTTATCGATCGAGAATCGCGGCGGCTGCATGTGGCTGCGGCTCGACCGTGCCGAGAAGGCGAACGCGCTTACCGTCGCGATGATGGAAGGGGCAACAGCGGCCGTGGAGAGCGCGGCCGGCGATGAAGCCGTGCGCGCCATCATTCTTCAGGGCGCGGGCGAGAAAGTATTCTGCGCGGGGGTCGATGTGCGGGAGCAGCCGGCGGACGGCGACATGCCGGCGCATCGAAATCGCCGTGGCGCGGCGATGTTCGGGTTGCTCAACGCGTTGATGGACAGCCCGAAGGCGGTGGTGGCGGTTTTGAACGGGATCGCGAGCGGAGGCGGGGCGATGCTCGCTTTCGTGTGCGATGCCCGGGTGGCTGTCGACACCGCGGAGATTTCCCTACCGGAAATCAATCTCGGCATGCCGACTTTTGCCGGCGCCGCCATTGCGTTGCAGATGGGTGGCCTCGCACTCGCGACCGATCTCGTGCAGACGGGACGGCGCATGCCGGTTGCGGACGCGCTCGCACGAGGGCTTCTAACGAGCGTCGTCCCGCGCGCGGAGCTGGACGCGGAAGCGATGCGGGTCGCGGCAACGTTCGTGCAAAAAGACGCCGCCGCGTTCGCTGCTAACAAGCGCTGGCTTTATGGCGGGCTGAAAAGCGCCCTCGCCGAAGCGAGGGCGCAAGCGGAAGCACACCGCAAACGCGGCTGACGCCGCGTCAGCGGTCGCCCTCGGCGGCGAAAGCATTCCCCGCGGCGGTGACCACGGCTGCGATGCGGCCGACGTCACGCAATTGCTGCGCAGTCATGCCGTTTTCCTTCAGCATCTTGTAATGCGACGCGACGCAGAAGTGGCATTTGCCGACGATGCTTGCCGCCAGCGCGAAAAGCTCGAACCGCTTCTTGTCCACGCCGCCGTGCGTGGCGTAAGCGTTCATGCGAAGCTCCGCGCGCTGGGTGCGCAGATCTTCGTCGTTCGCCATTTCGACGTACGGATACCAGACGTTATTCATGCCCATGAGGGCGGCGGCGGATAGCGCGGCGTTCGTATCGACGTCGGAAAGCTGTCCTGATCCCCGGATTGCATCGACGATCGGCTTCGACTTCGCGGCAAAGGCCGCCGCGAGTGCCGCTCCGAGCGCATCGGCCTGTTCGAGGCTACTGCGGCTGACGACGGCGTCGAGGTTCAGCCGAACGTCTTTGGCGTAATCCGGAATGCGCTCCTTGAGCGCGCCCAAGAATTCCATTTTGGACTCCTTAAACGAGAGCGCCTAACATCATCAGGCATCAAGCGCCTGATGATGTTAGGCGCTCTGACACCCGCGCCAAGGCGCGGGTGTCGAACTGCAAGTGTTGCCTGTCAGGCTGCCTTGAGCGTGTCGCCACCGACTTTCCGGTTGCACGGGCAAAGCTCGTCGGTTTGCAGGCCGTCGAGAATGCGCAGAGTCTCTTCGGGGCTGCGGCCGACGTTCA
>DASRIK010000123.1:0-5160 GCA_035650035.1 Burkholderiales bacterium
ACGTCCACGCTAACGCGGTGGATAGGCGTGTTGTACGGGTTGGTCTGATCGTCGGTCACGAGGAGCTGGGCGGGACTGTTTCGATAGAAGCATATGCTGTCCACCTCCTTTTTCACGTAGATGTAAAGCGAGCCGCTGATGAGACTGTTCGTGTGCATGTGGCGAAAGTGCGACTGGCCGGGCTGCGTGAAGTTGACCCAGGACTGCGTGATGTAGAAGGTGTGCTTCGGATGCGCTGAGATCACTTTCCAGCCGAACTGGTTGACATGCTCCGCGACGACCGACCGTATCGACTGCATCTCGGGCGCGTCCAGGACGTGCGTGTCCGCACTCCTGAAATTCGTGACGTTCGCTTGCGAGGCTGCCCACAGCATTTCAAAAAACTTCAACTCTTCTTCGGTGAAGCTCCGGCCGATGTTCGACCGCATCACAGGAGTGGGAAAAATCGCGTCCCACGTGGCCATCGTCTCCGCCCCGGCCGGCATGGCTCACGTAACCCTCACTGCCGGCTCGCGATCGCAGTGCTTTTTTCGCCGCGATCGAAAGCCGCCCTGCTTTCGTACAAAGTAATCCCGTAACCGGTGATAACCAGAATGCGTCCATCTTTCAACTGGACCACATCCATCATGTGGCCGCCGCTACCCCACGTCTCGATCGCCTGAATGAACTCGCAATCCATTGTTCCGGACTTGTTTTTTCGACCGCGGAATCGTGACAGGCGGATATCTCATTTTCGTCTCGGCGCCCTCGCGCCGCGGCTGAGGAATCCCTTGGGGAGCCTCCATAACCTGGCGCCGCCCTTCTCCGACAAACAGCTTGGCGTTCCGTCAATAGGCGATTAAGTTAATTCGTTTGCCGGAAGCTGGAGTACCACAGCTCCGGTCCGTCGGGGGAGCTCGTTTACATGCTGTGGAATATAGGGAGCGCGGTGGGACTGCTCGTCTCGCCGCCCGCAATTCTGCTGTTGCTTGCGGCCATCGGGCTGTGGCACTCCAGGAAGCCGTGGGGACGCACGCTCGCATGGGGGTCAGTCCTCGTGCTCTGGGCGCTATGCACGCCAATCATCGCGTACCCGTTGCTCGACGCACTCACCCACGCCGCGACCCCGGTGGACATCGCCGCACTGCCGAAGACCGGCACGATGATCGTCATCCTTCCTGGAGGAAAAGCTCTAGCACGCGAATACCCGGAAGGCGAAACTGCTTCACCGTTGACTGTCCAGCGGGCACGCTACGGCGTCGCACTCGCCAAGTCGACGGGACTGCCGCTGGCGATCCCCGGCGGAAAGCACAGGGGTTTGCTCAGTGAAGCGGAGCTCACTCGCCGGTTCGTGGAAAACGAGCTCAACCATCGCGTGGCTCTGACCGAGCATACGAGCCTCGACACCCGCCAGAACGCGCTCCACCTGGCAGAACCGCTGCGCAGGCACAACGTGCACACGGTGGTTCTGGTCACGGACGCCCGGCACATGCCGCGCGCGGCCCAGGCATTCGCCGCAGTGGGGTTCAACGTGATTCGGGCGCCTATGGCGATTACGGCTGGAGAACCACTCGGTCCGTTGGCATTTTTTCCGTCAGCGCCGGCTCTGGTCGCGTCGTTTGACGTGAGCCATGAAGTCATCGGGCGCGCATGGTATGCGCTGCGCTCGTTCCTGAGGTAATGGCGGTGTGAAGCGTCGGCAGCGCCTGTGCTCGCCCGCCGAGTTTCAGTTCGTCATGGTTCGGGCTGACGATGCTCGGGTGGATGGGGGCGCGGTTCAACGCGCGCCACATGTCCGGCTCGCGCGTGTTCGTGCGGGTTCTGGCCCCAGGGCGCTGCTTCCTGAGCGCGCAAGCGGGCGATCGCATCCGCCACGCTCGACGAAGTCTCCAGCGCATGGATCGCTCTCTTCAGAGCCTGGGCATAACGCGGCTGGCGTTCGCTGACACCGTCGCGTTCTGCGACGAAAAGCCATGTTTCGATCAGCATCAGAAGCCGATGCCGGCTCGGAAAGCTCTTGGAATAAAGCTCTACCGTGCGCGCCATGGCGACCGGCTGCTCCGGCTCCCTGGAGCGCAAAGGCACAATCGTCGCGCCGGTTCGGGCGTTGGTTGTTTCGGACATGGCCTCCCCTCGACATCGTCGTCTTTAGGGAGAGGAGCCAGAGCACCTTCCATTCCAGCGCTCAACAAGGCCTTGCCGTCAATGGTTTATGCCTTCCGGGTAGCGGCCGGACACGGGAGATGTAAACGCGGGCGACAGGGACATTGTTCCAGGTCGACTCAAGCGGCGAGCCGTGACGCTCCGATGTTTTTTCTGCCAGTTGCAGGGTCCTGCAGGACAAACGTCGAAGTACGCACCCACGGACACGCTGTACGCGATCCGGCCGAGGCCGCACGTCGCAAACGAAGAACAGAACGACGATGTGCTTCGCCCACCGCACTCCGGGCGACGGCCGCGCCGCTCGCAGTGCTATGACACTTTGGATCCGATTCGCGGGGTAGCGTCCAGGCTCTCGAGCTCTGGCGCCGTGATGGCTGGGACCATCGAGGCAAGCTCGGTGTAAAGGCGCTCGGTCACGGCTTCCACCATTGCGAATGCGGCCACCGTCGCGAGGGGATCGCGATTGCGTGCGTGACACTCGAGCAGCGAAAGCAGGTTCAAGACATCCGGCGCCTCGAATGCGCTCACGGCACCTTTCAACGAGATCACGTGCGCAAGCGCGGTGTCGAAATCGTTGTTGACCACGCAGGCCCGGATGACGCGCAGCACGGGCGGCACCGTATGAATGAAGATGCGAGCGACTTCACGCAAGAGCTTCTCGTCTCCGCCGAGGCGCGCCCGGCTCAGATTGCGATCGAGAAGTTGAGGCACGTCCTTCTGCACTTTGCTGACGGACCGCGCCGTCGCGACCAGAGCCTTGTTCGCAAGCTGGTTCTGCATGGCGCGCAGGCCGAGCATCTCGCTCACGCATGCCTGCAGCTCGAAGAAGTCGAAGGGCTTCCCGAGAAAGTCGTCCACCCCGCTCCGCAGCGCGCGTTTCATCACCTGGGTGTCCACGACGGCGCTCACCATCACGATCGGCGTGCGTTTTGCCGTTGGATGCGCCCTCAGGCGGCGCGCAAATTCGACGCCGTCGAGCGCGGGCATCATGTAGTCGACGATCACGAGGTCCGTCTTGTTGTTCATGCACCAGATGAGTGCCGCCGAAGCATCGGTGAACGCCTGAGCATCGCAGTCCGGAAGCTTGGAGACCACTTGCTTCATCACGGCCAGACTGACTGGCTCATCATCGATTACGACTATGTTCATCGCTCCACCTCGCTTGCGTGTTTGATGCCCGATATTGCTGCCCGCAGCGCATTCAATGCTGTGGTGTTTCTCACAGCATCGGTTGGTCGAGTATTTCTACGGAGCTTGTAGCTTCCCAGCGACAGCACATCGTGTAGAGCCACGCGGGCATGTCGCGCGAAGACCGTTGTCATGCGCGAGCACAGGTGTTCTCTATCGCTCCCGACCGCGCGCGTCCTCCCGCATCGGCGGTGAAGCGTCGCGTTGATGTAGCTCAAGGGATCGGCCGGCGTGCGCGCGTACCCTCGGAGGCTCTACTCTGACGGTGGGAAACGTCGCGCGGCTGCGTAGCGTCACGCGCCGCAGACGCTAGAGACACTCAGGAATAGAGCTGCAGAACCTCGGGGCCCCACGCCTCGCCCGATGCCAGGCTCTCCACGAGCGCCTTGGATACCGCGTCCCGTTCGAGCGCGTTCTCCGGAAGTCGAAGAAGCTTTTCGACGAAGCGCGCGGCCTCCTCTCTATGGCGGAAGCAGATCGGTTCTCCGTCGTTACGCAGGATGTGATACCGCTCGCCATCACTGGCGGCGCGACCGACGGTCCATTCCATCGCGAAGGGCGCCACATACCAGCCACTGGCGCCGCCGTGGGCCATCGCAAGCGCCTTCGAGACCGTGAGCAATCCTCGCCCGTGAACGTTCGTGTCGAGCGCCGTGACCCAATCGTCCATTTCGAACCGCTGCTGTTGCACGAGAAAAGCCTTTGCCGGATGTTGATGGGAGGCGGATCGCGTCCGCGTACATCGGCACGATACGCGCAGTGCGGCGTATCAAATTTGACGTTGCGCAAAAAACTCGTTTTCGCCAGTCGAACGAATGGTTTGGCGCAGCGTGTCCGGCGGGGACCCGCGCCCGAGCGCTCCAAAGCTCACACGAAAACGTCGGAAGGCCTTGCACCGGCAGGGGTCGTTTTAACGCCCAAGCCGAAGGGCTTGATATGACTGGAGTTTGTTGTCGTCGCGGCGGCGTTCACCTTCTCCGGATTTCCGATCTGCGCATGAGCCACACCAGCAGCGCCCCGGCCGCGAGCGACATCAGAATCATCGGCAGAAAGAACTCCGCGAGCACGCTCAGGCCTTCGTTCAACCGCGCGCCTTGCGACGTCTTGCTTACGCCATCGTCGGATCGCGCCGCCGCGGCGGCGAGCATTGCGAGGACCGGCGCAAGGAAGTTCGCGGCTGTCCACCACGCGGCGTAAGCGAGCTTTTCGCTGACGATCCACCACAGGGTCACTGCAAAAACCATCGGCAGAAAAATCACCAGGATTCCTAGAACGGTGTGGTCCCCCTCGTCTGCCTGCACACTCGCCGCGTAACCGACGGCGATGGCGCTCAGCACGATGTATACAGCCAGGAGGTACCGCGCACGCGCGAACCACGGCCTCAGGAGCAGCCACTGCGGCGCGGCTACGCACGCGCCCGCAAGCGCTCCGGCAAACGCGCCTGCGATGAACGGGAACTCGGCGGCGTAGCCGGTTCTGCCGCCCTCTTCCATCCAACCGTAAGCGCCCAGTGTCGCCAGGAGGATCGACAAGCCGGTGATCCATCCGAAGAGCTGCCCGAACGCCCAGGACACGGCAAGCCTCCAGCCAGGCTTCACACGGCCGAGCAGGCTGAGCATGGCCGCATCGACGTTTTCGTCTGCAACGGACAGCGCTTGAAATTCGGCGAGGCCACGGACCTCCGGCGGAAGCTCGCTTGCAGTGGGCATCACGGCGCCGCCGACGAGCACCGGGATGACCTCCTTATTACGCGCGAGTGCCGAGGTCAGTTCGACGCGCAGAACGTCGTCCGCGGCGGTGCGCGCGGTAAGTGTTTCCAACCATTTCGGA
>DASRIK010000124.1:0-9180 GCA_035650035.1 Burkholderiales bacterium
CTGTACCTGCTGCCTTCGATGATGATGAACCTGCGCTCCAAGATCTATCTCGAACCCAGGCCCGGCACGCGCATCGTTTCGCACGACTACAACTTCGACGAATGGCAGCCCGACGAGCAGATCGTGCTCGACGTTCCGGAAAAAGAGAAAGTGAACGGCGTGCCCAAGGCCACGATCAGCCTGTGGATCGTTCCTGCCAAGATCGGCGGCCGCTGGCAGCTGCAGCTCGAAGGAGGCGACGCGTACGACCTCACGGTGCGACAGGCCTATCAGGTGCTCGACGGCAGCGCGAGCGCACAGGGCAAAGCGCTCAGGATGACGTGGGGGCGCGTGCGCGGGGAGGAAGTCGTTTTCACGCTCAGCGACGGCTCCGCACGCCGGCAGTTCAGGGGCACTGTCGCGCCGGACGGGCTGCAGGGCACCGTGGACCTGGGCGCCGGACGAACTGCACGATGGAGCGCCCGGCGCGTGTGAGCGCCGCGTGTCCTTCGCGTCAATTCACGAGCAAGCCCGTCGGCGCGGTCTCGACGACGGTTCTGCGATAGGCCATCTGCATCTGCGCGAAATCGTGCGCTGCGGGGTTCACGGCATCCGTTATGATCCGCCCGCCTTCGAAGAGGTGCGGCTGGAGCGGCACCGGTGCAGACAGCATGTCCCACAATGTGTCGGCGTAAAGCGCCGGCAAGTGCGCGAGCGTGACTCTCGCGGGTGCGGGTAGCGGTTGGGCTGCGGCGACGACAAAGCTGTTGAGCAGGGCACCGTGGCCGCGCGGCCGGTGCAAGGCGAGGTGCGGAAGCTCTGCTTTCAGCGTCACGAGAAAATGCGCGTACGCGGAAGGACGCGTCAAGTCTGCAAAGGTGTTGAACACGACGACCCCTCGAGGCGCCAGGCACGTGCGGAGATCCCGAAAGAACTCGCGCGTGACGAGGTAATCGGGCGTGCCGTCGCCATGAAAAAGGTCGGTGACGATCACGTCATACTGTTTGTCGCACGCGCGCAGAAACGTTCGGGCATCGGCTTCGTGAGCGCGCGCGATCGCCGGATCGAAACCGAAATAGGTCTGTGCAACGCGAGGCGCGACGGGATCGATGTCCACGACCTCGACCTGGATGCCGGCTTTCGCGAGCGCCATCGGCACCATGCCGGCTCCCAGTCCGAGCACGAGCGCTCCGCGCATGTCGGGACGATAGGCGCGGGCGAGGGCCTCGAGGCCGTACGTGTAGAACGACGTCGAGCGTCCGGTCGAATCGGCCGTGTTCTGTGTGAGCCCGTCCTGGAAATACATGCGCTGGAAGCGGCCGTCCTCCGTCGGCGTGGTGCGTAGCACTTTCACCGTACCGAAAAGCGACTGGTAGCTCGCTTCGACGCGCCACTGGGAACTGCCGTAGGCGAACGGCCCCTGCCGGCCGGTGTACGCATCGGCGTTCCATAACAGGGCCACGGCAAAGACGCATCCTGCGACGGCTGCGGCCCCGACGAGCGTCCTGCCGCCAAGCGGCTCGCGGCCCAGCACGACGAGCGCGAGGGCAAGAAGCGCGAGAACGAGCGAGATCACGAGCACCGCCGCGAAGTTGGTGACGTACGGGATGAGCCCGAACGCCGTCACGACGACACCGGCGACGGAGCCGATCGTGCTCACGAAAAAAACCTTGCCGGCGCCTGCATCCGCCACCCGGTCGGTGTTCCCGCGATTCAGCAGGATCGCGACGAGCAGCGGGTTCATGGCGGAGGCGGCGACGAGCGGCACGAAAAGCAGCACGACGCACGCGACGAAGGAGCCTGCGACGAGATCGAAGTTCGCAAGCTGCGGGAACGCGCGAGGGTAGACGAGGCACGCGATGCAGATCGCAATGGCCGCAATCGCGGGCATCAGCCCGAAAAGTCTGAGCAGCCATGCGTTGTCCTGCGCACGGGACGCGCGCTTCGCGAGCCTTCCGCCCAGCCAGTAACCCAGTGCGAGAGCGACCAGCGTGATGGACAGAATGCCCGTCCATATATAGAGGCTCACGCCGAAATAAGGCGTCATGATGCGCGAGGCGAGCAGCTCGAGCGCGAGGATCGCGCCGCCCGAAATGAAGATGATCGTGTAAAGCAGCATGCAGCATGGAGACGCTATAATCGGCGGCTGCAAATGTACCATCATTGGAGAACCGGTTGCCGCATCCCCGCCCGCTTCGACTCACGCGAGCGCTTCGTCGAATCCTCGTTTCCTGCGCGCTCCTGGCCGCGTCGGTACACGCGGCGCGCGCCGCGGACGCGAGCGTCCCCTACGTCCCTACGCCTCAGAACGTGGTCGACCGGATGCTCGAAATCGCCCACGTGGGTCCGCAGGATTACGTCATCGACCTCGGTTCGGGGGACGGGCGCATCGTCGTGACCGCGGCGCAGAAGTATGGCGCGCGGGGTTTCGGCGTCGATCTGAATCCCAAGCGGATCTCGGAAGCCAACGACAACGCGCGCGCTGCGCGGGTGACCGACAAGGTGCAGTTCTACCAACGCGATCTTTTCGAAACGGACCTCACGTCGGCGACGGTGATCACGATGTACTTGCTGCCTCGCGTGAACCTGGAGCTTCGTCCGAAGCTGCTCGATCTGAAGCCGGGCACGCGCGTCGTATCTCACGACTTCTCGATGGGCGACTGGAAGCCCGAGCACCACGAAGAGCTCGAGGCGCGTGGCAAGTACGGCGGGTCTGGCGGACGCAGCGATATCTACCTGTGGATTGTTCCGGCGAAAGTGGCGGGAACCTGGCAGTCGCAGCTTACGCTGCGCGGCAAGCCGCTGAGCTACGAAGTCGCGCTCGAGCAGCAGTACCAGATGGTCACGGGCACCGCGCGCGTCGGCGAACAGCGCGTGAAGCTCGAGAACGCGAAGCTTCAGGGCGATCAGCTTTCGCTCGAGTTCACGGCAGATGTCGGCGGCGCGCCGGTGAAGCATCTGTTCAACGGCACCGTGCAGGGTCGAAACGTCAACGGGACCGCCGACCTGTCGGGAGCGAAATTGCAGGCGAAGCTCGAATGGACCGCGGCACAGCAATGACACCTGACCAGAACCGACGCCGCATCATCGCGGCACTTGGCGCCGTATGCCTCATGGCTGCACCCGCTGTCGCACAGGACTACGGGGACACCCCGTACGTGCAGACGCCGCAGAACGTCGTCGACAAAATGCTCGAGGTGGCGAAAGTCGGGCCGAAAGATTTCGTGATCGACCTCGGCTCCGGTGATGGCCGCATGATCATCACCGCCGCGAAGAAACATGGGGCGCGCGGTTTCGGCGTCGATCTGGACCGGCGGCTCGTCACTTTGAGCAACCGTCTCGCCGCGAAGGCGGGCGTGTCGGACCGTGCCGTGTTTTACGAACGTGACATCTACCAGACCGATGTCAGCCCCGCGAGCGTGGTGACGATCTATCTGCTGCCCGAAGTGAATCTCATGATGCGCCCGATCCTTCTCTCGAACCTGAAGCCGGGCACGCGCGTCGTCTCGCACGACTACGGCATGGGCGAATGGACGCCCGACGTGAGCTTTACCATGGACGCGCCCGGAAAACCGGTGGGCCGCGACCAGAAGAGCCAGGTGTTCTACTGGGTGGTTCCCGCGAGGGCGAGCGGCAAATGGCTGTGGCAGTCGAGCCCGGATGGCGGCGCGCCGCGCATCTACGAGCTTGCGCTGAACCAGAACTTTCAGATGGTCGACGGGACGCTTACCGTCGACCGCAAGACCGTGCCGATCGAGGAAGCGAAGCTCGTGGGCGATCAGCTGCGCTTCATTGCGAAGCTCGGCGACAATGGCGCCGCGCGCTACGAGTTCACGGGTCGCGTGGTGAACAACGGGATCGACGGCACGGTCCGCTTGCAGCTGAGCGGTGGACCGACGCGGGAGCAATCATGGAGCGCCGCTCGCACGGAAGTGTGGGAACCGCGGCATTTCACGCTTCCGCCGCCGACTCTGATCCCGCCGCAGTGAGTTCCGCATCCATCGTCCTGCGCTCTGCCCTCTGCGGCGTGCTCTTTCTCGCGGGCGCGGCGGCTGGATTCCCCACGTCCGCCCGTGCGGCGACGCTGGACATCCCGACGCCTTACGTACCTTCGACCGAGCTCAACGTCGATGAGATGCTGCGGCTCGCGGACGTGAAGGCGAGCGACGTGGTCTACGACCTCGGCTCGGGAGACGGCCGCATCGTGATCGCGGCCGCGCGCGACTGGGGTGCGCGGGGGGTCGGCATCGAAATCGATCCAAAGCTCGTGGCGGAGAGCCGTGAGCGTGCGCAACGCGCGGGTGTGGCGAACCGCGTCTCCTTTCGTGAAGGCGACGTGCTGAAGGCCGCCGTAAGCGAGGCGACCGTCGTCACGATGTATCTGCTGACACCGCTTGTGGCCCGGCTGCAGCCGAAGCTTCTCGCGGAACTGAAGCCCGGCGCCCGCATCGTCGCGCACGACTATCCGTTCGCGGACTGGAAGCCGGACCGTCATGTTCGCGTCTCCAAGAATTTCTATCTGTACGTCGTGCCCGCGAAGATCACCGGCAAGTGGCAGCTTGCCGTGCCCGTCGGCGGTGCCGTGCGCGAGTACGAGCTCGAGCTCTCGCAGCGCTTCCAGGAGGTGAGCGGCGGGGCGCGTGTCGCCGGCGGCTATCTTCCTGCTTTCGAAGCGCGGCTTGCCGGTGAGCGCATCGCGTTCGTTCTGGTCGACGACAACACGAGCTACCGGTTCGAAGGCCGGGTCTCCGGTCACGCGATGGAAGGTGAAGTGCGCTGGGGCGCAGGTCCGCGGCAGCAGCAAAGCACGTGGCGCGCGACGCGCATCGTCGGAGTGGGTGAAGGTTGAACGTGGGCTTGACGAGACGCCAGTTCATCGCTGGGAGCGCCGTGCTCGCCGGCGCTGCCATCGTCCCGGTCATCGCTCAGTCGCAGTTCTTCGATGTTCCGTTCGTGCCCACGCCGCAGGTGGTGGTCGACGAGATGCTCCGCCTTGCCAACGTGACTTCGAAGGACCTCGTTTACGATCTCGGCTCGGGGGACGGACGCATCGTCATCACCGCTGCACGCAAGTTCGGCGCGCGCGCGACCGGCGTCGAGCTCGACAATCACCTCATTTACCAGAGCGAGGAGAGCGCGCGGCAGGCGAACGTGCTCGATCGCGTCAAATTCCTGCAGCAGGACTTCTTCAAAACCGACTTCTCGGACGCGACGGTGGTGACGCTGTATCTGCTGCCGGCAGTGATGAAGCGGCTCCGCGAGCGCATGCTGCAGCTGAAACCCGGCACCCGCCTTGTCGCCCACGATTTCGATTTCGACGACTGGCGGCCCGACGTGAAGACGACGATCCGGAAGAATGTTTTTCTGTGGATCGTCCCGGCGCACGCCGGTGGACGCTGGCAGGTGCGCGCAGGATTGCCCGGGGGTGAGCTCGTCTTCGACATGGAGCTGCGTCAGAAGTATCAGGAGCTCGACGGTTTCACGCGCTTCGACGGCCAGCCCGGCGGCTTGTGGGAAGCGAAGCTCGAAGGCGATCGGATACGTTTCGTCGTCGTCGACGGCCGGGATCGCGACAACGAGGCGACGCTGTATCTCGAAGGAAGGGTGAGCGGCTCCACGATGGAAGGCGATCTCGTGCGAGGCGTGGGCAACCAGCAGGCGCGGTTCAAGTGGCGTGCGGTTAGGACCGGCGACGGCCCGCCGGTAAAAAAATGAGCGCTTTTCGCGCGCAGTTATTGCTCTTCGCTTTCGGCTGTGTTTCCGCGGCATGGCTGCAGCCGACGTCTGCCCAGACCGCCGACGTGCCTTTCGTCGCGACGCCGATGAACGTCGTCGAGGCGATGCTCGATCTCGCGAAAGTTCGAGCGGACGATTTCGTGATCGACCTCGGCTCGGGCGATGGCCGCATCGTAATCGCCGCGGCGAAGAAATACGGCGCGCGCGGTCTCGGCGTGGAGCTCGACGGCGCGCTCGTGAGCCAGGCGCGGCGTGAAGCCGAGCGGCAGGGAGTACGGAACAAGGTGGATTTCCGGGCGGAGAACCTGTTCGTGACGGACATCGATCGTGCGACCGTGCTCACCGCCTATCTCTATCCGCGCGTCAATATCGCGCTTCGGCCGCGTATATTCGCCGAGTTGAGGCCCGGCACGCGTATCGTGTCGCACGAATTCGATTTCGGAACCTGGAAACCGGACGCGCGCGTTACGGTGCCGGTGCCGAACAAACCGTACGGACCGCCGAAGAGCGACGTGCTCCTGTGGATCGTTCCGGCGAACGCCGCAGGACGCTGGCAGTGGCGCACGGCGATCGACGGCGCCGCGCGCGAATGCGAGGTAACCTTGCAGCAGAAGTTTCAGGAGTTGCGGGGGACCGGCAGCGTGGACGGTGCACCGGTACGGGTCGAGGACCCGCGCCTGCGTGGAGACGAGATTCGCTTCACGCTCGTCGCAGAGATGAACGGGCGTGCTGTGCGCCACGAATTCACCGGCCGCATCGCGGGCGACAGCATGAGCGGCAAGGCGCGGACGCCGCATGCGGAATCGGGCGCGGCCTGGCAGGCAAAACGCATTGCACGCGCAGAGATCGACATCGATGCGGCATCGGGCGCTTCCGCTGTCGCGCACGAGCCATTGAAGAAAGGACACATATGAATTTCGTGAAAACATGGGCCATGGCGGCTGCGTTGCCGTTCGCAATGCTTTCGGCATCGGCTCTGAGCCAGGAAGGACGCGGCGATGTCGTTTACGTGCCGACGCCGCAGATCGTCGTCGATGAAATGCTGACCATGGCGAAGATCGGCCCGAAAGACTTTCTGATCGACCTCGGGTCCGGCGATGGGCGTATCGTCATCACCGCGGCGAAGAAGTACGGCGCGCAAGGTTTCGGCGTCGACCTCGATCGCTACCTTCTGGGTCTCGCGCGGGAAGGCGCAAAGAAAGAGGGCGTGACAGAGCGCGCCTCGTTCGTCGAGCAGAACCTTTTCGAGACCGATCTCGGCAAGGCCACCGTGATTTCGAGCTATTTGCTGCCCGACATGAATTTGCGTCTTCGGCCGAAGATCCTGGAGCTGAAACCCGGCACTCGTGTCGTCGCGCACGACTATCACATGGGAGACTGGTACCCGGACCAGCAGAAAGACATCGTCGTCCCGGAGAAAAAAGTCGGCACACCGGGCGTGAGTTACATTTATCTGTGGATCGTGCCGGCTAAAGTCGCAGGCAAATGGCAGGGCCAGATCGATGGCGGCGGCAAGGAGGCCGCGCAGGAGATCACGTTCGATCAGCTCTTTCAGATCCTGGAAGGCAGCGTGCGGTTCGGCGCGGCCAGCACGCAGCTACGCGGGCGTGTGAATGGCGAACAGGTGACGTTTACCACGCAGCCGAAAGGCAGCCCCGGCGGTCAGCGCCACGAGTTCACTGGACGCGTCAGCGGCGACACGATGCAGGGCACGGTGCGGATCGGTGAAGGGTCGGCGGTGCGCCAGGCGAACTGGAGTGCGAAGCTCGCCGCGCGCGGTGAGCTGCGGCGCGCCGCCGACGAGCGGGCGAACTGACGATGAGTGCCGCGCCGCAATCCGCAGCACCGCGCCCGACGCTGAAGCTTTTCGACGCGATCGCGATGATCGTCGGCCTCATCGTAGGCGCTGGCGTGTTCGGCACGCCGGCGATCGTTGCCGGCGCGGTGGGCAGCGAGTCGCTGCTCATTCCCATCTGGATCGCCGGCGGCGTTTTTTCGATCATCGGTGCGCTCTGTTATGCCGAGCTCGCGACCGCGTTTCCGTCGGCGGGCGGCGAATATCACTTCCTGCAGCGGGCTTACGGACGCTCGATCGCATTTTTGTACGGGTGGGCACGGATGACGGTGATCGTCGCGGGCTCGATCGCGGTATTCGCCTATCTCTTCGGCGACTACATGTCGCGCGTGGTGAATCTCGGGACGTACTCGTCGGCGACCTGGGCCGCGGTCGTCGTCGTAACCCTCACGGTGATCAATTACGCGGGTATACGCGAAGGCAAAGCCACTCAGAACGTGTTCACGGTGCTCGAGGTCGGGGGGCTCGTGCTGATCGTGGTCGCGGGACTGTTCCTCGCGCCGGCGCCGGCGCCGGCCCAGGCGCCTGCCGCCGGTTCCGGTCCCTGGTATATGGGCGCAGGGCTCGGCACCGCGATGCTCTTCGTGCTCTTCACGTACGGCGGCTGGAACGATGCAGCGTACATTTCCGCGGAAGTACGCGACCGTGAGCGCAACATGGTGCGCGCGCTGTTGTACGCCATCGGGCTCGTGACGCTGCTCTACGTCCTCGTGAACATCGCTTACCTGAAAGGGTTGGGATATGACGGCCTGGCGCGCTCGGATGCAGTCGCTGCCGACCTCTTCAAGGCGGTGTGGGGTCCCGCCGGAGAAAGGATCATTTCGGTGTTGATCGCGATCGCGGCGCTCACTTCCGTGAATGGGTCGATGATTGTCGGAGCGCGTTCCAATTACGCGCTCGGGCGCGACTGGCCGGTGCTCGGCTTTCTCGGCCGCTGGCACGAAGCAAGCGGATCGCCGCGCACGGCTATGGTCGTTCAGGGCGTAATTGCGCTTGGACTTGTGGCATTCGGTGCGATTCAGAACGCGGGGTTCAAAGGGCTGGTGGAATATTCGCTGCCGGTGTTCTGGGGATTCTTCCTGCTGATCGGCATCGCGCTTTTCATTCTGCGCGCCAGGGAGCCGAATGCGCCGAGGCCTTTTCGCGTCCCGGGCTATCCGGTGGTGCCTGCGATTTTCGTGCTGATGTGCGGCTACCTGCTGTACTCGAGCCTCGCGTATCACCGCGCGCACGCGCTCGTGGGCCTGGGCGTGCTCGCGGTGGGTGCCGTCGTGATGCTCGTCGCGCGCCGGGGATCTGCGACCTCACCGACGCGGGCGTAATCGGCTACTTCTCGGCGCGGTTCAATACGTCGGTCAGCGCCTCGTCTTCCAGTACCGGCGCGACGGAGAGCTTCATCAGATCGCTCCACATGAGCGCGAACTCCGCGATTGCGCGCGGATCGTCGCTTTCGATGAGTTCGTAGCCGCCGCGCGGATGCCGGCTCGGCCGGCGAGCAGAGCGTGGACGCTCAGGAGGGGCTGCAGGCGCTGAAAGCGTTTTTGGCGGAAGCGAGGTAGGGCCAGCCGGTCTCGAGCTCGAGACCGAGCTGCACTTCCCGCCATTTCGGG
>DASRIK010000125.1:0-5173 GCA_035650035.1 Burkholderiales bacterium
TTTTTTCGCTCTCCGGCAATCACATCATGCCGCTCTACGACGCTGCACTCGACGCTGCGCTCGCGATCACGCACACACGCCATGAAGGTGCGGCAGTGCACATGGCTGATGCGTGGGGACGGCTCACCGGCACGCCGGGCATTGCCCTCCTCACCGGCGGCCCAGGACACGCCAATGGCGTCGGCGCGCTCTACACGGCGCTTGCTTCCGAATCCCCGATGGTTCTGCTGTCCGGACACGCCCCGCTGCGCGAGCTTGGCAAAGGCTCGTTCCAGGAAATGGACCAGGCGGCCATGGCGGCGCCGGTCGTCAAGGCCTCGTGGAGGGCTCAAAGCCTGGACAAGCTCGGCGACGACATCGCTCGCGCCCTGAGGATCGCCACCGCGGGCAGGCCGGGACCGGTGCACGTGAGCCTGCCGGTCGATTTGCTCGAAGCCACAACGAGAACGCTCCCCGATTCCGCGGGCTACCAAGCACCGCCGCAGCGACTCGGAGTGGCGGACGTGGATGCGCTGTTCGCACTGATTGCCGAAGCGAAGCGTCCGCTCGTTCTTTGCGGCGCAGTGATGTCGCCCGGACGCGCGGACGGCGTACGTGAAGCGCTCGAAAAGTCGCTCGGTGTTCCCGCGATTTGCATGGAAAGCCCGCGCGGACTCAACGATCCCGCGCTGGGAGCCCTGGCCGACATCGTGTCGCGCGCCGACGCGATCGTGCTGCTCGGCAAGCAGCCTGATTTCACGCTGCGCTTCGGGCAGCCGCCCGCGGTCGCGGCGGCGTGCCGAATCGCCGTCATCGATCCCGAGCCCGAAGCGCTTCAGCGCGCGCTCGACGTGCTGGGGCGCGATCGCACCGTTCTTGCCGCGGTCGCGGACAGCATCGCCGCGGCCCGTCAGCTGATCGAAGGCGGTTCAGGTCGCACAAACAGCGGTGCGTGGATGACCGAAGTGCAAACAGCGTTGAGGCATCGCCCGCCGGAATGGGATTCGATCACGCCGCGAGCTGACGGCCTCGTGCATCCAGTCGAGCTCGGACGCGCAGTGCAGCACTTCATCGATGCCGCGGGCGAGACGGTGCTGATCTCCGACGGCGGCGAATTCGGCCAGTGGGCGCAGTCGTGTGTCACCGCGTCGACGCGGCTCATCAACGGACAGGGCGGCTCGATCGGCAGTGCGATTCCGTTCGCGCTCGCTGCAAAAACGGCTCGCCCCGACGCGACGATCGTCGCGACGACCGGCGACGGCGCGTGCGGATTCCATCTGCTCGAGATCGAGACGGCGGTGCGCGCGGGGCTGTCCTTCGTGGTGGTGGTCGGCAACGATGCGTGCTGGAACGCCGAGCACCAGATCCAGCTCCGCACGTACGGGAAAGCGCGCGCGCACGGGTGCGAACTCGCGCCCACGCGCTACGACGAGGTCGCGGCCGCGCTCGGCGGCCACGGCGAGCTCGTGACGCGCGCTGCCGATCTGCCTGCCGCGCTCGCACGCGCGGCAGCTTCACGCAAACCAGCGCTCGTGAACGTCATGATCGAGCGCTTGCCGGCCCCGACTGTCGGCGCGGCGCCGCCTGCGGCGCGCTGATCGACATCATCGGCTACTCCACGATCACCGCCGCCCGCACCGCGTCCGTCTCCTCGTTCAGCACCCGCGTCGCACGCGCGATGTTGTCGCTCACGAGTCGCGCGCGGTCCTCGATCTTGTTCGCGCAGCTGCGGATCGATTGCGCGTTCTTGCGGATATCATCGAGTCCCTGGATCTGCTTCTCGACCTCCAGCATCGCGCGCTGCATGCGCTCGAAGTCGATCTCGATTTCCTTCCGCTCCGCGCCGGCCCGCGCGCAGAGCGCCCGCGCGAGGCTCATGCCGGCCGTGAGGATCACGTCACTCGCCGGGTCGTCGCAGTCCCAGACCACCACGACGTCGTTGCCGTAGCGCGCAAACGGCGCGATCTGCCAGTCGGCCGTGCGCTTCGAGAACACGAAAACGCCGACAGCCGCCTCGCGGTTCTTGCGCGCCTGCTCGATTTCGTGAAGCGCATCGGCGAGGCGATAGCTCGCGTCCTGCTTCGCTTCGACGACGATACGCGACCCGGCGGCCGCGTGCTCGGGGCCGAGTGTCATCACCACGTCACCGACTTTGCAGTTCTTGATGAGCCCCGTCGTGCCCGCGGTGTGCTCGACGATGTCCCCAGCCGCTTGGCCGCCCTGCGTGAGAAATGCATAAACGGCCTGCTCGAACTCGAGGCCGTGACGCGTCGATTTGAGCGATTCCTCTTTGCGCGCCTGCAACGCCGCGAGCGAAGCGCACACGTGCGTGCGGAATTCGTCCAGCGTTGTCCTGAGGCCATTCGCGAGCTCCCCGTGTTTCGTCGTGAGCTCGTTCACCAACCGTGCGAGGGCGCCGGCACCGTTGTCGAGCGAGAACTCGGAGAGAATGACGTTGCGCTGCCCTTCGAGGGCCTTCTGCATTGCCTGCGAGAGCGAATTGAGAATCCCTTCGGTCTCGCTCGGCCGCAGGATTTTCATGAGCGTACTCTGCTCGCCCACGTGAGTGGCGAGCGTCCGGGCGAGCGCCGAGTCAGACGCGCCGATCTGCGATCGGAGGAGTCGCTCCAGCTCGCCGCCGTCTTTCACCAGCTGCTCGACGCGCTCGTTGAACCGCCCGCTTTTCGGATCGAAATATTCGCGCAGTGTCCCGGCGACCTGATCCTGCACACTGCGGTGATGGTTCGCGAGACGCTCCTCCAGCATGGTAAGCAGCCGATCGCCTTCGCCGCGGATCACATCGCCATCGAGGCGCCCCTGTGCCTGCTTCA
Organism: Burkholderiales bacterium; assembly: GCA_035650035.1. Classification (GTDB taxonomy): domain Bacteria; phylum Pseudomonadota; class Gammaproteobacteria; order Burkholderiales; family SG8-41; genus JAQGMV01. The sequence continues at coordinate 2,811 of DASRIK010000125.1, forward strand.
AAGCGAGCACGCCGATCCGAAGCGCCGTGAGCACGTATTTCTCGCGCGCGGGACCCGCCGCAAACGCGAGCAGCTCGGGAACGACGAGCGGATCGTCCACGCTGAGCTCGATTCGACACACGCCTTCCGGCGCGCACGCCTCGCAGCCCTCGTGCGCCAGCACGGCACCCGTCACAAAATCGTTCATGTCATCTCCTCCAGAACAGCTCTCTCGAGGGGGTATCTTGCCGTGCTGAGTGGCTCACCAGGTGAGCCTCCGGGCAACTACTCGTAGCGTCTCACCGCCTCCACCAGCGCCGCCTTCACCTTTCCCCTCAAGGTGTCCGGCGCCAGCACCTCCACATCCGCCCCGTGCCTGAGAATGTCCCGCAAGAGCTCGCGATCGTCGCTGTACGGAATCTCGAGCACGTAGCTGCCATCGGTCTCGTACTCGGCCCGCTGCTTCGGATGCCACGACTCTGACGCGACCCAGCGCGCAGCCACGGGCGAGAACCTGAGCTTCGCCCACGTGACATCCCGTCCCGCGAAAATGCCGTAGCCGCTGCCGAGCACCGCATCGAGCTCGCGCTCCGGCACGTCGATCGCCTCAGTCGCGCGGATTTCCGCGTTCCGCACTCGATCCATCGAGAACGTGCGTAACGCGTTTCGCATGTGACACCAGGCATCGAGATACCAGTTCTCGCGGTAATGCACCAGGCGTTGCGGCGACACTTCACGTTCAGTGTCATCGCGACGAGGCATGTCCGCGGTGCGACCCTCATAGCGCATGAACAGCCGCTTCCGATTCAGGAGCGCGTTCGCCGCAATCTCGAACTCCCCGGCCGGCATGGTGCGCCCCGCCATGGGCAGGACCTTGATGCGCCGACGCACCTCCTCCGCCGAGTGATCCGAACTACCGAGCAGCTCGCGCAGCCGTTGCTTCAACGGCCCGAGGCGCTGCGCCAGGATCCCGGGATCGATTCCCTCCAGGAGCTGCTCCATGGCGAGCAGCGCGTGGATCTCGCTCGCGTTGAACCAGAGACCCGGCAGCTCGTAGCGCGGCGCGTCTTTGGCGGGCGTCGTGAAGCAGTAGCCGTTATGCTCGCGATCCCACACGATGGGCGCGTGCAGGCGGCTCCGCATGAACTCGATGTCGCGCTTGAACGTCGCGGGCGAGACTTCGAGCTCCTGCAGAAAGCGTGAGACGGGAACGTAGCGGTGCTGCGTCAGCAGGCGATCGATCTTGTAGAAGCGTTCGGTGCGGTCCATTTGATCCCGCGGGCTAGGAGCGTAGTCGGATCCATAGCGGCTGCCGTCCCGATTTCACTCAGGGAAGCGCGACAGTGCAAGCTGCGTGGGTTCTTCGGATAGAGGTGGATGCGTGACTGCGTAATGGGCCATCCGCCTGATCAAGAAATAAAGTAACCGCAGTGCCGCTTTCAGAGTAGACTGCAAGGCAGCAGCTCCTCTCTCGACCATTCGCCGGACAAATCCTGCCCGGCTCGAGGCCAGCGCAATTTTCGGCCTCGCCTCGCCCCTCCCGAGATTTTCGATAACTGCGTGCAGCCGCATGGGCTGCTGCCTGCGCACGTCACAAAAGGATCGCCATGACCCAAACCACTACCGCCTCCCCCGCCGCCAAGTCGAAAGAACAGTCCCTCGACGCGCTTGCGTTGCTTAAAGCCGACCACGACCTGGTGCAGGACCTCTTCGACAAGTTCGACAAGGCGCGAACCGACAAACAGAAGGACACTCTCGCTGAGCAGATCTGCAGCGAGCTCACGATTCATGCACAGATCGAGGAAGAGATCTTCTACCCCGCCGTGCGTGACGCGATCGACGAGGAAGATCTGATCGACGAGGCCGAGGTCGAGCACGCCAGTGCAAAGGACCTGATCGAGCAGATCGAGGACTCCCAGGCTGGAGAAGAGAAATTCGACGCCAAGGTCACGGTCCTTGGCGAGTACATCAGGCATCACGTGAAGGAAGAAGAGACTGAAATGTTCCCCAAGGTGAGGAAAGCCGATCTCGATCTGAAGGCACTTGGATCCGAGATGGCCGCCCGCAAGGCCGAGCTTCAGTCCGAATAATTACTAACTAACCACTTCAGGAGAATTCAAATGGAAGGTTCCACAAAGCAGCAACGCATGGTCACTGGAATGTTTCGCGATCGCGACAGCGCAGAGCGCGCCTACGAGTTATCGACGGCACGCGGTTACAGCGACCGCGACATCAACCTCGCCATGTCCGATGACACGCGCAAGCGTTACTTCTTGGATGGCGAGAAAACGGAGCTCGGAAACAAGGCGACGGAGGGTGCGGGCGTAGGCGGTGCGGTGGGGGCCACAGTCGGCGCCATCGCTGCGGCCATTGCGGCCGTCGGC
>DASRIK010000126.1:0-4201 GCA_035650035.1 Burkholderiales bacterium
GCTCGGCTTTTCGAAAGAGCGCCTGCACCGCATAGGCGCGGCTCTCGACGGCGAGATCGCGCGGGGCACGCTGCCGGGCGCCGTGGTCGCCATCGCGCGCGAAGGCAAGCTTGCGTATTACGAGTCCTTCGGTGTGCTCGACCCGGCAACGCGCGTGCCGATGCCGAAGGACGCAGTCTTCAGCATTGCGTCGATGACGAAGCCCATCACCGCGGTTGCCGCGCTCATGCTGTACGAAGAAGGGCGCCTGATGGTGAACGAGCCTGTGTCGAAGTATCTGCCGCAGCTCGCCCGCATGCGCGTGGGCGCGCCGGGATGCGACGGATCGCCGGCCACGACCGTCGAGCTGAAGCGTGAGATGACGATCCAGGACCTCATGCGTCACACCGCGGGCGTGAGCTATGGTCGCGGCTCGACGCCGCTGCACAAGATCTGGCCGATCTCCTCTACGTGGTCAGCATCGACGTTGTCGGGCGCGGAGTTCCTCGCACGGATCGGTGCGCTGCCCTTGCACTACCAGCCGGGCTCGGCGTGGGAATACAGCCTCGGGCTCGACGTGCTGGGTCTGGTCGTCGAACAGATCGCGGGCATGCCGCTGCGCGAATTCCTCCAGCAGCGCCTCTTCGGTCCTCTGGGGATGAGCGACACGGGTTTCGTCGTTCGGCCCGAAGCGTTCTCACGCTATGCCAAAGCGCTGCCGAACGATCCGATCACGCGCGAGCCGCAGGCCGTCCGCGATGGAACGAAGCTGCACAAGTTCGATTGTGGTGGAGGCTGCGCGGTTTCCACGACGATGGACTATCTTCGTTTCGCACAGATGCTCCTGAACGGCGGCGAGCTCGAAGGCACGCGCGTGCTCGGCCGCAAGACGGTGGAATACATGACAGCCGATCACCTCGGCCCGGAGATCGATGCGACGCGACTACGCGACTATCCGAATATCAACGGATACGGCTTTGGGCTCGGCGTCGCGGTGAGGCGCAGCGCGGGGATTTCGGGCGTGGCGAGCTCGCGCGGCGAATTCCATTGGGCCGGATCGACCGGCACTTACTTCTGGGTCGATCCCGCCGAGTCGCTGGTGGTCGTGTTCATGGCGCACGCGCTCGGCCCAATCCGCTATTACCACCGCCAGCTCATGCACGCGCTCGTGACGCAGGCGCTCGACTGATATGACGACCCGCATTGGCCGCGCCGTGTGTCTGGTCGCCCTGTTGCTACTTGCGCCGCACAGCGCCCGCGGCCAGGGGTACCCCACCAAGCCCGTGAGGATGATCGTGCCGTTCCCCGCCGGCGGCGCAACGGACATCGTGGGTCGGCTCATCGCGCAGAAGCTCACGGAATCGTGGAACCAGCAGGTGATCGTCGATAATCGCGGCGGCGCAGGCGGCACGATCGGTTCCGAGCTCGCGGCAAAATCGCCGCCAGACGGATACACCATACTCGTCGGGACCAGCAGCACACACGCCATCGCGCCCAGTCTCTACAGCAAGCTCGGCTACGATCCCGTGCGCGATTTCGCGCCGGTTACGCTCATCGCCAACGCGACGGTATTGTTGGCCGTGCATCCTTCGGTTCCCGCCAGGAACGTGCGTGAGCTCGTGGCGCTCGCGAAGAAACAGCCGAATGCGCTGAGCTTCGCCTCTTCGGGCAATGGTGGAATCTCGCATCTCATCGGCGAACACTTCAAATCCGTTGCGGGGATTCAGATGCTCCATGTGCCTTACAAAGGCGACACGCCGGCGCTCGTTGATCTTGCCAGCGGTCAGGTGCATCTCATGTTTGGCACCGCCGTATCGTTTCTCCCGTATGTCAAATCACGCCGGCTGAACGCGCTTGCCGTGACGAATCCAAAGCGCTCTCCGATCGTTCCCGAGATCCCGACCGTTGCCGAATCCGGGCTGCCGGGCTTCGAAGCCTTGCAGTGGTTCGGTGTTCTTGCCCCGGCCGGCACAGCGCGGGAGATCGTTTCGAAACTCAATGTCGACATTGTGAAGACGTTGCGGCTGCCGGATGTGCGAGAGCGAATGGTCGGGCTCGGCGCTGAAGTCGTCGGCAGCTCGCCCGAGCAGTTCGCATCTTTCCAGAAGGCCGACGCCGCCAAATGGGCGAAGGTGGTGAAGGAATCCGGAGCGAAAATCGATTAACGATTTACGCTGCCCCGCGACATGAAAACTGTCCTCAGGAACGCCACGCTCATCGATTGCGTTCAGCCCAATCCGCGGCCCGGCATGGCCGTCGTCATCGAGAACGGACGGATTACCGGCGTGAGCGAACGAGGCGCAGTCCCCGAAAGTGATGCGGAGGTCATCGATCTTCGCGGCGCGTACCTCATGCCGGGGCTGTGGGACGTTCATGTCCATCCCGACTATCTCTCGTTGTCGGACGCGCCGCTCGCGGACCAGGTGGCGCTATTCGGCCATCGCCTGATGACCGCGCTCACCGAGTCCGGCATCGTCGGATTTCGCTGCGCCGGCACGCACAGCTTCATGGACGTCGCATGGAAGCGGGCATTCGATTCAGGCCAATTCGTGGGTCCGCGCCTGTATGCCTGCGGCCATTTCCTGACGACAACGGGCGGTCACTTCCTCACGACCGGTCACGCGCTGGAATGCGATGGGCCATACGGGTTCGTTAAAGCGATCCGGGAACAGATCAAGAGCGGCGTCGATCACATCAAGCTGAATCTCTCGGGCGGGATCATGGGGCCGGCGTGGGACAGGCATTGGCACTCGTTCCTGCTGAAGGACGAACTCGAAGCGGCGTTCGCAATCTGCAGGCAGCGCGACTTCAAAGTCATGGCGCACGCGACGAACCCTGAGGCTGTAAAGAACGCGGTGCGGCTCGGCGCGCACAGCGTCGAGCACGGCTACATCATGGACGACGAATGCATCGATCTTATGCTGGAGCACGACGCGTGGTATGTGCCGACGCTCGCAATCAGCCATCTCACGCCCGATCAGGCGCGTAACGAATGGGAGCGCGCATACCTCAGGCAGCGTAATCTCGCGCCTTCTCTATGTTGCCGCGCGGACGCGGCTTCCGGGGTGCACGCGCAGTGGTTCCGTAAAGCGCTCGATGCCGGTGTGAAGATGGCGCTCGGCTCCGACATTCGCCCGCTGAAGGATGCCGCGCTGCTCGAAATGGGCTTGTGGGTGCGGGACGGCGCCACACCGTGGCAGACATTGCTCGCGGCCACGAAGCATGCGGCGGCGCTCTGCGGCGCGGCAGGCGATCTCGGCACGGTAGAAGTCGGTAAGCTCGCCGACCTGATCGTGGTCTCGGAGAACCCGCTCGAGGACATTGCGAACGTCCGTAAACTCCTGCTCGTCTTCAAGGAGGGCCGCATTGTCTCGGACAAGAGAGCCACGGCCGGACAGCGCGCGGTTTGATCGAGCAGGGAAGACCATCGCCGCCAATGCGCCGCTTTCGAAGTCTCGGCCAAACGGGTCATCGACGAATACGTGAAGGACTCGGAAAAGAGCGACAACGCGCTCACCGAGAAAGTCGTCGCGGACTGCTTTTGCGAGCCAGGATTACATCGAAGGGCACCGCGCTTTCATGGAGAAACGGAAGCCGAGATTCACGGGTCGCTGACCCGATCGCGTCGTCCGATTTCAGGACATTGTTCACCATAGCGGAGGGCGCCGGTCGCGCATTTGTTCCGCATCGTTGACCGCAATTGCGGCATTTATCCCTGCCTGGACGCCCCACAGGACATTCGTCCTAGACGGTTCTGTGGGCTGAATGAGAAGGTGTGACGGATTGCTCAGATGGTGTGGGGCCTACACGGTTTACAGTGTCAGTCCTACGTGAGACTAAGTGTTTGTCCTACACCAGCTGTTCAACCTGTTAATGAGTTCACATGGAGGGAGTTCCATGAGCTTGCTTGATCCGAAATGGAAGTACACGCACAGCACCGCGACGGACATCCGCAAGACCTTCGCGAAAGCCCGCAAGGCCCTGGCGAAGGAGAGCGCCGACACGCGGCTGCCGAAGCTGCATGTCATGCGCGGGGCTTCCGATGCGGCAGGCGCCCGGAGTGTCGGCTCGAGATCCAATACCGCCCTTCACGGGACGCGCAGCATTGCGGCCGACGGTTGCCTGGACCGTTCCCACGACGATCACGCCGTGCGTCGCACACCTCAGCCGGACCGGCGTATCGCATAAGCTGCGCCCAGCAGACTTAGAGACTTGCGGCGCG
>DASRIK010000127.1:0-4858 GCA_035650035.1 Burkholderiales bacterium
GTCTCGCCGATCTGAAAGTAATTCGTCTGCGGCGTCGCCTCGATGAAATTTCCCTCGGGATAAAGCCGGAATAGCCGCGGCGTCTTCTGATTGATCTGTCCGCCGACGATGAAGCTGCAATCGATGTCCACGCCGCTATCACGCACCGTCTTGTGACGCGACACGACTTCCCTCAGCGTCGCGCCGACGAGCTCGGCGACGTCGTACATCTGGCGCATCCTCAGGACGCCTCCGGGTAGCGCTTCGCCATCCTCGTTCTTCGAGCGCATCTTCAGCAATGCGACGACACTCTGCGTCGTCGCGAGATTGCCTGACGAGAGCAGCACGACAACCCGTTCTCCAGGCATCTCCCACACCATCATCTTGCCGAACGTAGCGATATTGTCCGGGCCCGCGCTCGTGCGCGAGTCCGACGCGAAAACGATGCCCTCCTCGACGAGGGCGGCCACGCAGTAAGTCATGTTGATGAAAACGCCCGATGCCGCAGAAAAGGCGCATGTTACTGCATGCGCGCGGCACGCGGCAGCTATCGAGGTGCGAAGCTATTGAGGTGCAACGAGCGCGCTGGCGATCAACTGCTCTTCGCCGCCGCCGTGCCTCACGCCTCGCACGGGGCTTGCCTCGAGATAATCCGCGCCGACCGCAAGCCGAACGTGGTGCTCGCCGGCAGGACGGCCATTGGTGATGTCGAAGCTTCGCCAGCGGTCGACGACCCAGCTTTCTGCCCACGCGTGGCTCGCAACAGCCGCTTCGCGCTCCGGCAGGTAGAGATAACCGCTCACGTAGCGGGCCGGAACGCCGAGATGGCGGCAGCACGCGATGAACACGTGGGCATGATCCTGGCAGACGGCTCTGCCCGCCTGATACGCTTCCAGCGCCGTCGAATGAACGGCGGTGACGCCCGCCTCGAAAGGCAGACGTTCGTGTATCGCGTGGGCGAGATCGCGAAGACCCGTGAGCGTCGCGGCCCGGCGGCGATGCCGCTCCGCGAATTCGATCAACGGACCTTCGGTGCGCGTAAGCGCCGTCGGACGCAGAAATACAAGCGGCGAGAGCTTCACTTCGTCCGCGTGCTCGTCGATGGCGGGCGAAGTCTCCACGGTACCTCTCGAACGGATGACGATCTCCGTCACCGGCTTGACGATCGTCAGCACGTGCAGGATGTTGCCGTAGCCGTCGCGCAGCTCGAGCGGTGTTGCGGGCGTATCGAGATTCCACTGAAGGACGCGCTGGCGCTCGCTCGATAGCGGCACGAGTCGCAGGTACTGCGTGCTGTATCGCACCGGCCGTTCGTACACATAGCGCGTCGTGTGATCGATGCTGATTCTCATAGCGCTCCCAGATAGGCGCGCTGAATGCGCTGTCCCAGCTCACCCATGTCCTGCAGAAAATCGGTGAGATACTCGTGCAGCCCGTCTCTGAATATCTCCTCGATATCGCCGTGCACGAGCCGCGCCTGTAGCTCGGCCGATAACCGTTTCGCCGAGTGATCGTTCTGGCCTTCGACGCGGGACAGCGCCTGGTCGATCTGCTCCAGGCACGCCGCGAGGGATCGAGGCATGCGCCGGTCGAGGATCAGGAGCTCCGCGACGTTGATCGGGCGGATCTGATCGCGGTAGATGATGCGATAGGTCTCGAAGCTCGAGACGGACTTGAGCAGTGCCGCCCATTGATAGTAGTCGAGCGCACCGCCGACGTCCTCCACCCGGGGCAGGAGGATGTGGTACTTCACGTCGAGTATGCGTGCGGTGGCATCCGCGCGCTCGATGAAGGTTCCCAGGCGGGAGAAATTGAAAGCTTCCCCGCGCATGATCGTGCCATAGGTCACGCCTCTGAAAAGATGCGAACGCTCCTTCACCCAGTCGAAGAACCGCGTCGCGTCGGGGCTGCTCAGGAGCTCGCGCCCGAATGCGCGCATATCGATCCACGTGGTATTCAGCGTCTCCCACATCTCGGAGGTGATTTGCCAGCGCACGGCATGCGCGTTGTCGCGCGCCTGCTTGAGACATCCATAAATGCTCGACGGGTTGTCGGCATCCAGGCCCATGAAGTCGATGAGGCTCGGGAGCGAAATGACTTCGTGCCGCTCGAAAAACGCTCCGGTCGTTCCCGTGATCGTGAGCGGCGCCAGGAGGTTCTGCTGCTGCGTTTCGGGCGTGCTGCAGAGGACGACGTTCGACGTGACGCCGAGGATCCGCGCCATGTTCTCGGCACGCTCCATGAAGCGCGACATCCAGTAGATGCGGTCTCCGACGCGGGACAGCATGTGGTGCTACTCCTTCGTCGTCACGCCACCACCCACGTGTCTTTCGTACCCCCGCCCTGTGAGGAGTTCACCACGAGCGAGCCTTCCTTCAGGGCGACACGTGTAAGTCCGCCGGGCACGAGTCTCACTTCCCGGCCGGACAGCACGAAAGGCCTCAGGTCGAGATGACGGGGCGCGATACCTTGTTCCACGAACGTCGGGCACGTCGACAGGCTGAGTGTCGGCTGCGCGATGTAGTTCGCCGGGTTGGACTCGATGCGTCTGCGAAAGTCGTCGCGCTCGGCGGGCGTTGCAATGGGCCCGATCATCATTCCATAACCGCCGGAGCCCTGCACTTCCTTGAAGACGAGCTCCGGCAAATGGTCGAGGGCGTAGCGCAGGTCCTCGGGTTTGCGAAGCTGCCAGGTAGGAACGTTGCGCAGCAGGGGCTCTTCGCCGAGATAGAAGCGGATCATCTCGGGGACGAACGCGTACATGGATTTATCGTCCGCGACGCCGGTGCCGATCGCGTTCGCGATGGCGACATTCCCGGCGCGGTAGCACGCAAGCAGGCCGGGGACGCCCAGTGTCGAGTCCTCGCGAAACGCCAGCGGATCGAGAAACGCATCGTCGATGCGGCGGTAGATGACATCGACACGCTGGTCGCCGCTCGTGGTGTGCATGTAGATGTGCCCGTCTTTCGTAAAGAGATCGACAGCTTCGACGAGCTCGACGCCCATCTGCTGCGCCAGGAATGCATGCTCGAAATACGCACTGTTGTACTGGCCCGGCGTCAGCACGACCACCACGGGATCGCGCATCCCGTGCGGCGAACAGGCACGCAGCGTCTCGAGCAGGAGTTGCGGGTAATGCTCTACGGGGTGCACGTTGTAGTGCTCGAAGAGCTCGGGAAAAAGCCGCATCATCATGCGGCGGTTCTCGAGCATGTACGACACGCCGGAGGGCGTGCGCAGATTGTCTTCGAGGACGTAGTATTCGCCGCGGCCGTCCCGCACGATGTCGATGCCGGCGATATGGCAATACACCTGATTCGGAACGTCCACGCCGATCATCGCGACCTGGTACGCTTCGTGGGTCAGCACGTGCTCGGCGGGAATCACGCCGGCGCGAAGAATCTCCTGCGAGTGGTAGATGTCGTGCAGAAAGCGATTGAGCGCGGTCACACGCTGCACGAGCCCGCGGCAGAGGAACTGCCATTCGGCATCCGGGATGATGCGCGGAATGGTATCGAACGGAATGAGACGCTCGGTGCCCTCTTCGTCGCCATAGAGCGCGAAAGTGATGCCGACGCGGTGAAAAAGGAGATCGGCCTCGCGGCGCTTTTCTTCCAGCAGCGCGGGCGGGAGCGACGCAAGCCACTGCCCGAGCGCCTCGTAATGGCGCCGCGCCTGGCCTTCCGCGTCGTACATTTCGTCGTACATCGCCCGCCGCCGACTTATCTTTCTCGTTGGACCGCCGCAGTCCGCTTGAGCAAACCTTGTGCCACCTAAATGTGCAGTGTGCACCCCGCAGCCGGGTTCGTTCCACCGAAGACGGTGCCGCGGAGGCACCAGGACGGTGCACGCGGGTATCCTCGATGTAAGCTCCGCCGACGATGACACTACGCAAAGGCCAGCTCGAGCTTCTTCGGCACCAGGACGTACTTTCCCGCTGCCGGCGCTGTCCGCGCATGCAGAGCACGCCGGTGATCGGCAATGCTGTGCTTTCGAAAGTGTTACTCGTCGGCCAGGCGCCTGGACCGAAGGAGCCGGCCATCGGAAAACCATTCGCATGGACAGCCGGCAGGATGATGTTCAAGTGGTTCGGCCAGATCGGACTTGACGAGGAAGCGTTTCGCGGGCGCGTCTACATGGCGGCGGTGTGCCGATGCTTTCCGGGCAAGCGCCCGGGCGGAGGCGATCGCGTACCGGATCCGGACGAAATCGAGAACTGCTCGGAATGGCTCGACGCGGAGCTCGCGCTATTGCGGCCGACGCTCGTCATTGCCGCAGGCAAGCTTGCGATTCAGCGCTTCATACCGGTGGACAGGCTGGACGCGGTGGTCGGACGACTTCATCGCATCCGGTATCGAAACCGCACGTTCGATCTCGCGCCGCTGCCGCATCCTTCCGGCGCGTCGACGTGGCAACACGTCCAGCCCGGAAAGACACTCCTCCCGCGCGCGCTGCAGGTTATTGCAGCTCACCCCGCGTGGCAGGCGATCGTCCAGGGCGTAATCGTTACCGGCCCGGCTCCAGGCGAACAAGGATCCCCCGACGCTCGTCGGTGAGCAGATAAACGTATCCGTCCGGCCCGACGCGCACGTCACGTATGCGGCCGATCGTATCCCGCATCATGCGTTCTTCTTTGACAACTTTTTCGCCGTCGAGCTCGAGCCGCACGAGCATCTCGTCGCGCAAAGCGCCCACCAGCAGATTGCCGCGCCAGTTCGGGAACCTGTCGCCCTGATAAAACGCCATGCCGGAAGGCGCGATCGAAGGCACCCAGTAATGAAGCGGCGGTTCCATGCCCTGTTTCTGCGTGCCTTCGCCGATCTTCGTGCCGATTCCGTAGTTCACGCCATAGGTGACGACCGGCCAGCCGTAGTTGCGC
>DASRIK010000128.1:0-4181 GCA_035650035.1 Burkholderiales bacterium
CGTTAACCGGATCGTAGGCAAGCTTGTAAACGGCGGCATTCGTCGCATAGCTTCCCGATACCATGATGAGCGTGTATCCGTCGGCGTTCGCGCGCACGGCGGTCTCTGCACCGACGGTGCCGCCCGCGCCGGGCCGATTGTCCACGACCACGGACTGGCCGAGCGTCTCCGACATTTTCTGCGCGATCACGCGTGCCACGATGTCCGTGCCGCCCCCGGGCGCGAAAGGCACGATCATGCGGATCGGTTTCGTCGGGTACTTTCCCTTTTGCTCCGCCGCTTGCGCGAAATGCGTGGGCAGGACCGCCGCAAGACCGACTGCGACACCGAGCATGAGGCGGTCCATCATTGCTCCGTCGCAAGCAACGCGAGCAGCTCGTTCACCGAGTGGCGCTCGATGTTCAATGCGATAGCTGCGATTCGATCGACCGGCAGGTGGCCATTGATGCCGCGAAACTTCTCGGTCACGCCCCGCGCATCGATCGGCACTGCAGGCGATCCAGAGGGATCGAGTACATCCACGCGCACCCACTCTCCGTTCGCATCGGCTTCGATCCATCCCGCGAAATGAACGGGATAGAGCTCGTCGAGCTTCGGATCGCGCACGAGCTCGATTTCCCGCGCGAGTTTCACGAGCGCGGGGTCGGCGATTTTCTCGTCGCTGAACTGCTGCGGCAGCGCCTGGCCTTCCGTCAGCGCCGCAGCGACGACGTAACGCAAGCTCATCTGCGCGTTGAGCGCAGTCGTGGGCGCGTAGTCGAAACCGCATTGCACGTCGACCACTTTACACACGCCCACGCGCACCGGACGGCTCGCGTCCCACGGCGTACCGAGCTTTTGCCGCAGAGCGAGCGCGGCATCGACGTAGCAGTGCGTGCTGCCGCAGCAAGAATAAGGTTTGACGGCGTTCGACTCGAGATGCCACACCCGCCCGAGACCGGCCGTGAGTGGAGCAGGATCGGATGCATCGGAGAATGCCTTCAGCACGCCGCCATCCTCGAACTCGTAGATCTGCGTCGGGCCGGTGAATCCCGATTGCGCAAGCTCTGCTGCGAGCACCCCGGAATGCGCGGCTTTGCCAGCGTGCAGACGTTTGCTCATCGTGCCGTCGGCATTGAAAGCCCAGAGTCCCGCGCCCTGAGTGCCCGCGAGGCCCAGCGCCCAGGCGGTGGGTTCCGCGTCGAGCCCCATCAACACTGCGCATGCCGTCGCCGCGCCGAAAGGCCCGCACACTCCGGTGAGATGCCAGCCTCGCAGCCGCGCCGCCGAAGGATTCAACGCGAGGCTCGAGCGGATCATCACTTCGTACCCGGCCGCGATCGCAGTCACGAGACGTTTACCATCCGAGCGGAGTTGTTCGGCGATGGCGAGTGCCGCGGGAATGACCACTGCGCCCGCATGCAGCTTCGCGTTGTGATAGTCGTCGAGCTCGAACGCGTGCGCTGAAGTGCCATTCACGAGCGCTGCGTCCGCGGCCCGCAAGCTCGCACGCGCATCCCCCCAGACCGTTGCCTCCGGCTTCTCGCCGCCCGCGCGCGCCCACTCGAGCAGCATCCGAGCCCATGGCGTGCGGTAGCCGAATACCCCGCAACCCAGCGTGTCGAGCAGCGCCGACCGAACGACTTCGCGCGTGCGCTCGGGTAAATCCTCGTATCGCAGGTCCGCGATCCATGCGGCCAGTGCGCGCGTGGGCGCGGCGGTCTCGGTGTGGGTTACGGCGGAGCGGTCCATGTTCATCGTGTGTTCCTCCTCGGCGTGACGGCGTTGCGCGGTTGATGATACTCGTCCTTGGATTCCAAGGCTCAGATGTACGTATCCGGTACATTGCCAGGCGCTGCTGCGACCGGTCGGGCTTACCGCCGCGAGAGGAAGCTCGTCGCAACGAGATTCGCCGCGTTCATCCAGAACACCGGCGACGCGCCCAACGAGGCGCCGATCGCGCCGCAGATGACCGGCATGGTGATACGCGCCATGTTGTTCACTGTGAGACGCAGTCCGGTGACTTCGCCTGCACGGCCTTGAGGTGAGCGCTCGTAGGAAATGCTCATGAGGAGCGGCTGTGTGACGCCCACGCCGATGCCGATGGCGAAAGCCGCGGCCATGAGCGCATAGGCGCTGCGGAAAAAGGGAAACATCGCGAAAGCGGCCGCCGCGAGTAGCAGAAACCACACCATGATCTGCTCGACTGTCAGGTGCTTCATCATTTTGCCGAGCATGAACCGCGTCACGATGATCGCGCACGCATACGAGCCCAGGATAATGCCGATCGTCGACGCGGAGAGGCCGATCTGATGCGCAAAAACCGGGACGTAAAAAGAGAAAAGCTCGGCAGAGGCGACGGAGAGCCCGCTGATCAGGATCAACTTCCGCAGGCGCCGGTCTTTCAGCAGGTCGAGCGTATTGCCGGGCATCGTCACGGCCGCGGCTTTGCGCGTGCGCGTGATCTGCGGCCTGAAAAGCAATATGCCGATCGGCAGCAGAGGCAGGAAAGAGAACATCAGAAACGTAAAAGCGTGCCCGTAATGATCGATCGAGAAGCCGGCGAAGACGGGCCCGATCAGACTGGAACCGGAATAACCGATTGAGAGCCACGCGAAATTGCGCGTGCGATGCTCGGGTCGTCCCATGCCGCCGGCGAGCGTCTGTATGGAGACATTGAAGAACACGAACCCGCCACCGACGAGCGTCGCCACAAGGAAGAGGCCGGGAAGCTCGCGCCAGGCGAAGCCGACGGCCATGGCGATCGCGGTGACGACCGACCCGAGCATCAAGGGCAGGCGCATGCCGCGTTCGTCTGCCAGACGGCCGGTATAAACCCCGAGCAGGAGTGGAACGAGCGCGTAGAACGCCGCGAGAAGCCCGACTGTGAACTGGCTCGCACCAAGGTCGAGCGCATACAGCGACACGAGTACTTTGCTGCCGATGTAGCAGCTGTGGATCGCCATGCTCATGGCGATGATCGTGAAAATCGACATCGAGCTCGAGAGACGCCTCAACATGCGAGCTCGATGGGATAAATGGCAGCGACGGCCATGCGCATGCCGCGCAAGCTTTTCATATTCTGGACAAAGGTCAGGCGGCGATAGGGTCGGCTGCCGAAATCGGGGCTGCCAGCGCCGCGCAGGGAGCAAAGCGAACGCTCATAGGATACCGCAAGCGCGCGCGAATCGGAACCGCGTCGGGCTCGTCCATCGTGGTGCTGCTACTTCAATCCACATGTTGAAACCACCCGACGGACCGTGACGCTGACGCCCTGCGAGTAAAATCGCGTAGCAAAGGAGCCCACGATGAGACAACTGAGAATCCCTGCCGCGTTCATGCGCGGCGGCACGAGCAACGCGATCGTCTTCAACGCGAAAGACCTGCCGCGCGATCGAGCGCTATGGGATGAGATTTTTCTGGCGGCGATCGGCAGCCCCGATCCGTACGGCCGCCAGCTCGATGGCATGGGCGGCGGCATCTCGTCGCTCTCCAAAGTGTGCGTCGTCGGTCCTTCGAGCAGGGCCGATGCGGACATCGACTATACGTTCGCGCAGGTCCAGGTGAAAGAAGCGAAAGTCGATTACAGCGCGAACTGCGGGAACATGTCTTCCGCCGTGGGGCCGTTTGCCGTTGACGAAGGAATCGTAAAACCGGTGGGCCCGGAAGCCATAGTGCGCGTGCACAACACGAACACGAGAAAGATCATCTATTCGCGGTTCGCACTCGATGAAGGATTGTCAGCCGTCGACGGCGATCTCTCGATCCCGGGTGTTGCCGGCACCGGCTCACCCGTGCGACTCGAGTTCCGCGAACCGGGCGGTGCGACGACAGGCAAACTGTTGCCCACGGGAAACACGGCCGACACGCTCGATGTTCCCGGCGTTGGCCGCATTACGGTATCGATGGTCGATGCCGCGAACGCGTGCGTTTTCGTCCCGGCCGCGGATCTTGGACTCGTCGGGACGGAGATGCCTGACGTGCTCGACAACGCGCAGGAAGTGTTGCAGAAGCTCGGAGCGATTCGCATCGCCGCTTCTGTTGCGATGGGCATCGCCAGAAACGCCGAGGAAGCCGCGGCCAAGAAAGCCGTGCCCTTCGTGGGATTCGTATCGGCGCCGCAGGCTGCGAGATTTCTGACGGGCGAAAGCGTCACGGCCGACGCCGTCGACCTCACCGGTCGCATGCTCTCGAACGGCCAG
>DASRIK010000129.1:0-2083 GCA_035650035.1 Burkholderiales bacterium
CGACCAGGGCGGCAAGCAGGCCGTATTCGATGGCGGTGACGCCTTCTTCGTTGCGGGCAAACTCTTTGGCTTTCTGAATAAAGTAGTTCATGCTGAGCTCCTTCTCTAGAGATAAGAATCTGGCCTGTCTCATCCCAGCCACTAATTCATCTCCATCTATCGGGATAAGTCAGTCAGTGGTGCCCATGTTACGTAAGCGCTCCGCCGAGAGAAATCCGTACGAGTACGTAGGCGTCGGTCGAGTTCGTGACGAAGTGCGGCTACGTAACCCGTAGAATTGCCCGAATCCATGGCGTCGGAACACACGGAATTACTGAGGGAGAGCGTCGCCGACTTCGTTTCGCGGCGCATGAGCATTACGCGCGTGCGAGCGTTGCGCGGGACGGGGCACGAATACGATCGCGACGTCTGGCGTGAGATGGCTTCCCTGGGTTGGCTGGGTATCGTCATTCCCGAGGAGTACGGCGGCATGGGTCTCGGCCTCACTGATGCCGCGATCGTTGCCGAAGGTCTTGCGCGATCGCTCGCACCCGAGCCATTTACCGCTGCGGCCGTGCTCGCGGCGGAGGCGTTGACTCTGTGCGACAACGAAGCGTTGAAACGCGAGCTCCTGCCCGCGTTTGTCGCGGGCGAGCACGTGTGTGCGCTCGCGTGGCAGGAGAGTCCCGGTGCGACGGACGCCGATCACATCGCAACACGCGCAACGCCTTTCGAAGGCGGCTATCGCTTGTCTGGTACAAAACGCTATGTCGCCGGTGCTGCGGGCGCCGATAGTTACATCATCGCTGCGCGTGCGGATACAGCGGTTGTGCTCGCGTGCGTGGACAGTAATGCAGCCAGCCTCACGGTCGATCTCGAGGCGGTCGCCGATGGACGTCACTTCGGTACTCTGCAGCTTGATGGCGTGATCGTGCCCCGCGAACGCGTTGCCGCCAGCGGCGATACTGCCGCTGCCGCACTCTCGCGCGCGCTGGACCGCGCAACCGCAGTTGCGAGCGCGGAGCTGTACGGGGTCATGAGCCGTGCGCTCGAGATGAGCGTCGAGTACATGAAGACGCGCGTCCAGTTCGGCCGCCCGATCGGGAGCTTCCAGGCGTTGCAGCATCGCGCCGTCGATCTCTACATCCAGCAGCAGCTCGCCTCCGCTGTATTGGACCAGTCGTTGCGCGAGCTCGATACCGAGCCCTCGGCCACTCAGCGGGCGATCATTGCAAGCCGGGTGAAGGCACGCTGCTCGGAAGCCGGCGTGCGCATCGCGCGTGAAGCGATCCAGATGCATGGCGCGATCGGCTTCACGGACGACTACGATGTCGGGCTGTATCTCAAAAGGGCGCTGGTGCTTGCCGCGTGGCTGGGTAACGCCGTCCGGCACCGGAGACGGTATGCGACGCTTGCGCTGAAACGGGAGGGCTGACGATGGCGACGATGCTCGACGCAACCGATTACAACGCCTTGACGGATGACGAGTTCCGACTCGAAGTGCGATCTTTCTTCGAAAGCCGTTATCCCGAAGCGCTGCGATATCTGCCGCGGCGTGTGCGTATGCGCGAAATCCGCGACTGGTGGAACACGCTGTACGAGAAAGGTTGGATCGCGCCGAACTGGCCGCGTGAATGGGGTGGCATGGGACTCGACGCCGGCAAAATGGTCATCTTTCTGGAAGAGATGGAACGGCACGGCGTTGCGCGCGCTGCGGACCAGGGAATCACGCAGGTCGGTCCGATTCTGATGCGGTATGGCACGGGCGCCCAGAAGGAGTACTACCTTCCACGCACGCGGTCAGGCGAGATCATCTGGTGTCAGGGTTATTCGGAGCCGAACGCAGGTTCCGACCTGGCAAGCCTTCAGACTTCCGCTGTGCTCGATGGTGATCACTTCATCGTGAACGGGCAGAAGATCTGGACGACGCTCGCTCATGACTCCACTCACATCTATCTGCTCGTGCGGACAGACAGGGAAGCAAAAAAGCAGAAAGGCATCAGCTTCCTGCTGGTCGACCTCACGACGCCGGGCATTACGATCCGGCCTATCCGCAACATCGCGGGGCACGAAGAGTTCTGTCACGTCTTCTTCGACAACGTGC
>DASRIK010000130.1:0-2067 GCA_035650035.1 Burkholderiales bacterium
TAGCGGCCGTACCGTGTCGCCAGCCGCACGATCGCCTCGGTCAAAGCCGCTTCGTCGGCGCGTACCTTGGGTCTTCTGCGCTGCGTCGATCGCACCTGACCAACAACACAACAGGCACGACGCTCCGACACCGGGAGTTGCGAGCGCACGTGCTCCACGCACGCTCGCTTGCGGGAAGGGCTTAGTATTTTCCCGACAGGGCTTCCTTCAAGATCAGATTGTCCAACGTGAGCTCGGACACCGCCTTCTTCAGGCGCTCGTTCTCGCGCTCGAGCTCCTTCAGCCGCTTCGCCTGATCGATCTTCAGGCCGCCGTACTCACGCCGCCATTTGTAGTAGGTCTGCTCCGAGATCCCCGCACCTCGGCAGATCTTGCCCGCCGTTTCCCCTTGCGCGATCCGCACTTCGGCTTCGCGCAAGAAGCCGATGATCTCCTCCGTCGACTTCCGCTTCCGCGCCATCTCCACATCTCCTCTCGAGACTTTGGAAATAGCCGGATTCGAAACCTAACCCTGGTATCGGTTCAGGGAGTGACGTGAGACCCGACTTCCTTCCAATCAAGGGTAGAGCCCAGGATTGAAGTTTTGGCTGTTTCCGGCGCTTGCCGCAACGGCGATGCGCTGGGCTCGGAACTCCTCCGGTGTCAGGTTGGCAAGCGCCGAATGCGGTCGTACGCCATTGTAGTCCGCCCGCCAGGCGTCGAGCACCGCGCGGGCGTGGGGCAGTGAGGCGAACAGCGTCTCGTTCAGGCACTCGTCCCGCAGCCGGCCGATGAAGCTCTCGGCGAAGGCATTCTGCTGCGGCTTGCCGGGCGCTATATAGTGCCAGGCGACGCCGCTTGCCTCGCTCCACTTCAGGATCGCCATGCTGGTCAGCTCCGTGCCGTTGTCGGAGACGCAGCTCGTGGGCCGGCCGCGACGAGCTATCAAGGCATCCAGCTCCCGCGCCACCCGCGCACCCGACAGCGACGTGTCAGGGATCAGCGCCAGGCTCTCGCGCGTGAAGTCGTCCACGATCGCCAGGATGCGGAAGCGCCGGCCGTCGGTGAAGGCGTCGGACACGAAGTCGAGCGACCACCGCTCGTTCGGGCCGCCGGGCAGCGCGAGCGGCGCGCGCGCACCCAGCGCCCGCTTGCGGCCACCACGCTTGCGCACCTGCAGCTTCTCCTCCCGGTACAGCCGCCGAAAGCGCTTCTGGTTCATCCGATATCCCTCTCGCGTCAGCAGCAGATGCAAACGACGATAGCCAAAGCGACGGCGCTCTCGTGCAAGCTCCCGAATGCGGAGCCGAACAGCGGCGTCGCAGGCACGACGGCTGCGGTAGCGCACCGATGAGCGGTCTACGCTCAACACCTCACACGCCCGCCGCTCGCTCACCTCGTGCACCGCGCACGCGTGAGCCACGGCCTGCCGTCGAGCAGCGGGCGTCACCACTTTCGGCTGTTGATGTCCTTCAAAATGGCGACGTCCAGCATCGTCTCGGCCAACAGCTTCTTCAGCTTCGCGTTCTCGTCCTCCAGCGCCTTCAACCGCCGCGCATCCGATACATCGAGACCGCCGAACTTGGCCTTCCACTTGTAGAACGTCGCGCTCGAAACCCCATGCTTGCGGCAAACGTCCGCCGTCGGGCTCCCGGCTTCCTGCTCGCGCAAAATCCCGATGATCTGCTCTTCGCTGAACCGACTGCGCTTCATCGTCCGTCTCCTCTCGAGGCTACGGACTCTACTCAATTTTGGAAGAGGTCTCGGGTCTCACGTCAGTCCGGGATCAACAATGCGGTGAGCCGGGTTGCGCAGCTCGCCGGCGTAGCCATGGCTGCCGGCATCGCGACCTGGGTATCCGGCTACGAGGTTGGCCTCGTGGCCGCAGCCGCCGCTTCGATTGCGGGCGCGCTTGCCGTTGCCACGACGATCTTGCCGCCGCCCTCGCCCAGTCTTCAGGGTCCCGGAGGACGCTAGAACGAAGCCACCCCGGCGGTCCGTGCGCGATGAGCCGTCATCGAGCGCATTCATGTCGAGACGACCGGCACTTGGGCCGCATCCCTCGCTTGTGGGCGGTCTCGAGAGGGC
>DASRIK010000131.1:0-10727 GCA_035650035.1 Burkholderiales bacterium
CAGCAATGTGTGACGGCCGCGAAAACAGGCTCTCGACGACTTGCGCGAAATCGGTCGGGAAGCTGCCGAAGGACAAGGCCGCCGCGAAGCTCGCCAAGGACGCCGTTCCGAGCACGGCGTAAAGCAGGCGCGCGCGTGCCCGCCCGGCACTCAGCACACGCTCCTGCAGGGCGATGTCTTCCCGGAAAGTGGGCCTCACCCGCACTGCCGTCAGGAAAGACTGATCACCGGCCAGCCACGTGCCTCAGCCTGTGCACGCAGCGTGTCGTCCGGGTCCACCGCGACAGGATGCGTCACTTTCTCCAGCAGCGGAAGATCGTTCAGCGAGTCGCTGTAGAACCACGACTGCTCGAAGCCGTGGAGCGACTGCCCCTGGGTCTCGAGCCATGCTTCGAGTCGTTGGACTTTTCCTTCGCGGAAGCAAGGAATGTCGGTAACCTGCCCCGTGAACTCGCCTTCCCGTTCCTCGGGTTCGGTTGCAATCAGGTGCTCGACGCCGAGCTCGCGCGCGATCGGCGCGGTGACGAAGCTGTTAGTGGCGGTGATGATCGCGCGCAGGTCGCCGCGATGACGCTCCACGAGCTCGCGTGCCGAAGCGCGAATAATGGGCAGAATTTTTCGCCGCATGAACTCGCGGTGCCAGGTTTCAAGCACCGCGCGCGGGTGGCGCGAAAGTGGCTTCAGCTGGAAATCGAGAAACTCATAGATGTCGAGCGTCCCGGCTTTGTACTGATCGAAAAAAGCCTCGTTGCGCGCTTCGTACACTTCGCGGTCGAGGACACCCTGCTCGATCAGGAACTGAGCCCACTCGAAATCGCTGTCGCCCGCGAGGAGCGTATTGTCCAGATCGAAAAGCGCCAGCTTCACCGTTCTTCACTCCATGCCATGCATGCTCGTCTCCAGCAGCATTTCGCGGGCCAGCGTTACCGTCACCGCGCGCTTCGTCTCGAGCGAGTAGCGATCGAGCGCCTCGAGCACTGCGATCAGCGTGCGCATATCGCGCCGAACGCGCGACAGCAGGTACTGCGTCACATCCGGCGGGAGCTCGAAACCTCGCGCCGCTGCGTGCTGAACGAGTGCGTGCATCTTGTCGTCGTCCGTTAGCGCGTGCACTTCGTAGACGAGCCCCCAGGCGAGCCTCGTCACCACGTCGGCGCGCAACCGAAGCTCGGCCGGCGGCGCATTGCCCGCCGCAAGCACCACGCCGCCACGTTCGCGAAGGCCGTTGTACAAATTGAACAGAGCGACCTGGGCCGCCGCGCTCAGCACATCGACATCATCGACGCCTGCCACGTCGATGTCGTCAGCACGCTCGGGTGGCTGCGCGCCGCCGGCTGTGTAAGACACACGCCAGCCGCGCTGCTCGAGTGAGGCAAGCGTCGCTTGCAACAGATGAGTTCGCCCGCTGCCCCGCGCACCCCAGATGTAAATCGAGCGCTCGTGCTCGAGCGATCCACCCAGCTCTCGCAGATGCTGCACGAGCTCGGCGTTATGGCCTACGACGAAATTGTCGAGGGTCGGTCGGGCAGTCCGCGCGAGATCGAATGCAAGCTGTTTCACGATCATCCCGGCCGCGCGTTGTACACGCCGCTTCCCAGATAGCGCCCGCGCAGGTACCGCAGATAGACCAGCAGTGCCGCGCTTGCCGGCAGCGCGAGGAGCACGCCGAAAAACCCGAAGAGCTGGCCGAAAGCGAGCAGCGCAAAAATCACTGCGACGGGGTGCAGCCCGATGCGGTCTCCGACCAGCAATGGCACGAACACATATCCTTCGAGCATGTTCGCGATGAAGAAAACACCCCAGATCCAGAAAATCGGCGTGTAGCTGTCGAACTGCAGCAGACCCGCGACCGTGGCAAGCACGAGGCCCGTGATCACGCCGACATACGGAATGAACGTGAGCAACCCGGAAATGAGCCCGACCGCGACGGCGTACTGAAGCCCCACCAGCCACAGCGCGACGATGTAGAAGGCGCCCATCAGCAGCATCACGAGGAGCTGGCCGCGCAGGAATTCGCCGAGCACGGAATCGATCTCCCGCAGGATCCTCGTCGCCGTTCCGTGCCAGCGCCGCGGGATCATGACGTCGATATTGAGAAGCAGCTTGTCCCAGTCGCGAAGCAGATAGAAGAGCACGACGGGCACCAGCACGAGGTTCAACAGAAACTCGATCAGTGCAAGCCCGCTGGTCCCCAGGGTCGGCAGCAGCTTCACCGCGAATTTCTGAATTTCGGCGACGTGGGTCGCGAGCCATTCCTTCGCGAGCTGCATGTCGAGCTCGATGCCAAAGCTTCGCATGAGCCAGGGCTCGACTCGGGTGCGCAGCCACTCGAGATACACCGGCATCTGTTCGGCGACTGCGCGCACCTGCCGCACCAGGAGCGGCAGGAGGATCACCAGAAGCAGGGCCGTGACCGCGGCGAGCAGCAACAGGACCACCGTCGCGGCGACACTGCGCGGCACCCCGCGGAGTGCCAGGCGCCCCACGAGCGGATTGCAGATGTACGCGAGGATCGCAGCGAATAGAAACGGCGAGAGTATCGGCGCAAGCAGGTACAGGAGCACGCCCGCGAGGGCAAGACTCGCGATCCACAGCAGCAGCACCTGCGTTTCATCCGAACGACGGGGACTCATATACGGTAGAATCGGCCATGGTTTGCACGCGCGACCCAGTTGCGCGGCGCGCGGCGGCCGCGTTATGCGCGCGCATATCTTAACGCGCCTCTTGATGACCGTCCCGAATGGCCGAAGCCGATAAGCCGGTGCCGCTGACCTACCGCGATGCCGGCGTCGACATAGACGCGGGCGACGCGCTCGTCGAGCGCATCAAGCCTTTTGCGCGGCGGACGATGCGCCCCGGTATCCTTGCCGGCATCGGCGGGTTCGGCGCGTTGTTCGAAGTTCCAAAGCGCTATAGCGAGCCGGTTCTCGTGTCCGGCACCGATGGCGTGGGGACCAAGCTCAAGCTGGCGTTCGAGCTCGACAGGCACGACACGATCGGCGTCGACCTCGTCGCGATGAGCGTGAACGACATACTGACGCTGGGTGCCGAACCGCTTTTCTTCCTCGATTATTATGCCTGCGGCAAGCTCGACGTCGATACCGCCAGCCGCGTGATCAAAGGGATCGCGGCAGGCTGCGAGCGTGCGGGTTGTGCGCTGATCGGAGGAGAGACCGCGGAAATGCCGGGAATGTATGCCGGCGGTGAGTACGACCTTGCCGGTTTCGCGGTCGGTGTCGTGGAGAAATCGGCCATCATCGATGGCGCGGCGATCAACGTGGGCGACGTCGTGCTCGGCCTCGCAAGCGACGGAGCGCATTCGAATGGCTATTCGCTCGTCCGGAAAATCATTTCCGCGCGCGGTGTGAAACTCGCGTCAGCCATGCTGCACGGCCAGTCGCTCGCGGACCTGGTCCTTGCGCCAACGCGTATCTATGTGAAACCGGTGCTCGAGCTGCTGCAGCGCGTGCCCGTAAAAGGTCTCGCACATATCACGGGCGGCGGACTGGTCGAGAACGTTCCGCGCGTGCTGGGGGATCAGCTCACCGCCCGCATCGATTCGAAGGCGTGGCCGCTTCCACCGCTTTTCGCATGGCTGCAAGATCAGGGGAAAGTGCCGCAGGAGGAAATGTGGCGCGTCTTCAACTGCGGAATCGGAATGGTGCTGGTCGTCGACCCCACGCACGCGAACGGTGCGAGCGAGATGTTGCGCGCCGCGGGGGAGACGGTTTATCGAATCGGCCAGATCGACCGGCGCCGGGAGGGCGAGCCCCAGACGATCATGGTATGAAGCGCCCAGAAGTGCGATGACTCACAAACGCATCGTCATCCTGATCTCGGGACGCGGCAGCAACATGGAGGCGCTGCTTGAGGCGCGGCTGCCCGCCGATATCGCTGCAGTCATCAGTAACGTGCCTGATGCTCGCGGCCTCGATATCGCGCGAGCGCACGGCGTTGCGACGGCCGTCGTCGAGCACCCTCGATACGCCGATCGCGCGACGTTCGATGCAGCGCTCGCGGCAGCGATCGACGAGTACGCGCCTGACCTCGTGCTGCTTGCCGGTTTCATGCGCGTGCTCACCGATGCATTCGTGCAGCGTTACAGCGGGCGCCTTCTGAACATCCACCCGTCGCTCCTCCCGGCGTTTCCGGGACTGCACACGCACCGGCGGGCGCTCGCCGCGGGCGTGCGGATTCACGGCTGCACGGTCCACTTCGTCACCCCGCAGCTCGACCACGGTCCGATCGTTGCACAGGCAGCAGTAGCGGTGCAGCCCGACGACACCGAGGCGACTCTCGCGTCGCGCGTGCTTGCTCAGGAGCACCGAGTCTATCCGCAGGCGGTGCGGTGGTTTTGCGAGGACCGGCTGAGCTTGTCCTGCGATGGTCGGGTTTCACTCAAGGGTGCGAGGCCGGGCTCCGCGATACTGCTTTCGCCGCCGCTCGACGGCTGACGACACGCGAACCGCGGCCTTTCCGCACGGTCCAGTACCCTGATGAGACGCCTACTTAGCACCGGCTGCCTGCTCGTTCTCTTCGCCTTCACGGATGGCGCGAGCGGCGTGTCGACAAATACCGGACCCAAAGCGGTCAAGGTAACGTACGGTGCGTACATGAACGGCATGGCGATCGGCGCGATCACGGAGCAATTCGAGGCGGATGGAGGCACGTACCGCATCGTGAGCGAGACCCGGCCGATGGGGCTCGCGACGTTCCTGCAGCGGCAGCCGCTCAGGTTCTTCAGCAGAGGCGAGCTCACGCGCGAGGGGTTGCGTCCCACGCAGTTCGAAGGACGACGCAATCCAAACGATCCACCGCAGGTCGCCGCCGACTTCGACTGGGCTCAGGGGCTACTGCAGCTCAAATACAACGGCAAGGTCGAATCGATGCCGCTCACGCCCGGCGCGCAGGACCGGCTGTCGGTCATGTATCAATTCATGTTCGTCCAGCCGGACAAGACACGTCAGGTGGAATTCTGGATGACGAATGGCCGGAAGTTCGATCTGTACCGCTATCGGCTCAACCCGGACGTGGAGCTCGACACCGCGCTCGGACGGCTGAAGACATTGCACTTCGTCAAACAGCGGGAGCCGGGCGAGTCGCACGCCGAAGTCTGGGTGTCGACGCAGCATCAGAACGTGCCGGTAAAGGTGGTGATCGTCGAGAAAGACGGCATGCGTTACGAGCAACTCATCCACAGCCTCGAGATACGTGACTGAGAATCGCACCAGGCGTCGTATCCTCTATGCGGCGGCGATTTCGGGCGTCGTTCACGCCACCGTGATCGCGGTCGGCGACGCCGATGTCGGGCAGACGCCGGAAGATTTGCCGCCGCTCGCAGTGCGCATCGTCGAGATCGCACCCGCCGTTACGCCTCGCCCCGGCCCCGTGCCGCCACAACCACGAGTTGCCAAATCCGTGAACGTCGCGAGGGCACCAGGCATGATGCCCGCGCGGCCGCTGCCCACCCAGCCGTCGCAAACGGAACCGGAGCCGGAAGAGCTTGCAGTTGCCGATGAGCCAGCGACCGCTGAACCGGCTGTCGCGCCTCCGCCCGAGCCGGTGGTCGTCGCAACGGCGCCTTCCTCGACGCTCGCGACCGACGCGCCAGCCCTGCCGGCTTTTCCAAA
The DNA here is from genome assembly GCA_035650035.1 of Burkholderiales bacterium. GTDB lineage: Bacteria > Pseudomonadota > Gammaproteobacteria > Burkholderiales > SG8-41 > JAQGMV01. The sequence continues at coordinate 5,631 of DASRIK010000131.1, forward strand.
AAGCGGACGCATCACCTATAGCCTCGTGTATGGGCGCGATCGCTTTCCGGTGGGCCGCACGATTCAATCCTGGAAAATCGAAGGCACGCGATACCAGCTCGCAAGCCGCTCCGAGACGACGGGTGTCGCGGATCTGATTCGATCGCAGCACCGGACGTATTTGAGCCGAGGCGAGTTGACATCCGAAGGACTACGGCCCGAGACGTTCCTCATGAGCCGCAACCGCGGACGCGGAGCGGAGGAAGCACGCGCGACGTTTCGCTGGGCCGAGGGCACTGTGACACTCGGCGGCGCCGCCAACCAGCACGACGAGCCTCTGCCGCGCGGCAGTCAGGATCTGGTGAGCTTCATGTACCAGCTCGCGATCGATCCTCCCGGCCCGGGACCAAAACAGGCAACCGTCACCAACGGCTCGCGCATCGAGACCTATGCCCTGCAAGTCTTCCCCGAGGAGAAAATCGAGACGCCGCTCGGCGTGCTGCGCGTGCTGCCGATCTCGCAAGGTCGCACGCCGGGCAGGGAAACCGTGGACGTGTGGCTCGCGGTCGAGTACCGCTACCTGCCGGTGCGCATTCGCTTCTTCGGCCGCGACGGCGAGCCGACCGGCGAGCAGATCGTCACCGAAATCCGGCTGAGTGACGACTGAGCGGTCGATTACTTGCATCGACGATCATTCCAGTCAGCAATCGACGCTCTCGGTCAGGTCCTCGCGTTCGAGCACCCCGCCGACGCCGTGCTGAGCCGCTACTTTCGAGAGCACCGCGCGCTCGGACAGAACGACCGGGCGTTCGTCGCCGAATCCATGTTCTGCGTACTTCGCCACAAACGCGTGCTCGACGCGCTGGTGAGTGATGCGTCGCCACGACGCCTGCTGCTGGCGTGGCTCGTGAAATTCCGGGATATCCCTGAGCAAGACCTCGCCGCGGTACTGAAGCCCGGCGAAAGCGAGTGGCTTGGTCGAGTGAGGAACGCATCGATTGAAGAGCTGCCGCTGGCGGTGCGCGCGGAGCTTCCGGATTGGGTCTACGAAAGTCTGCACGGGCGAATGAACGACAGCGAGTTCCTGGCGCTGGGACAAGCGCTGCAGCAGCCCGCCCCGCTGGATCTCCGCGTCAACGTGCTTCGCGCCGATCGACGGAGCGTGCTCGATGATCTGCGCGCGAGCGACATCGACGCGCAACCAACGCCCTTTTCGCCCATCGGCATACGCGTTCAGGGCAGACCCGCGATCAACCGTCATCCGCTTTTCGCCGAAGGCGCGGTCGAAGTGCAGGACGAGGGCAGTCAGCTGATCGGTTACCTGCTCTCACCGAAACGACGCGATCTGGTCGTGGATTTCTGTGCAGGCGCGGGCGGCAAATCGCTCATGCTCGCCGCGATGATGCACTCGCAAGGCCGCCTTTACGCGTTCGATGTTTCGCCGGTGCGGCTCGCGAGAATGCAGCCGCGGCTCAAGCGTTCCGGCCTTTCCAACGTGCAGCCGCACCTCCTGCAAAGCGAGCAGGACACCAAAGTGAAGCGCCTCGCCGGCAAAATCGATCGCGTGCTCGTCGATGCTCCATGCAGCGGCCTCGGCACGTTGCGGCGAAACCCGGATCTCAAGTGGCGGCAGTCCCGCGAGGCGGTTCAGGAAATGCGTGCCAAACAGGCGGCGATCCTGCGTGCGGCCGCGCGTCTCCTAAGGGCCGGCGGCCGGCTGGTTTATGCCACCTGCAGCCTTCTCCCGGAAGAGAACGAGGAGATCGTCGATGCGTTTCTCGGCGACACCCCCGATTTCGTCGAGCTTTCGGCGCTGGATGTGCTGAAACAACAGGGGATTACGATCGCGACCGGCATGCGTATGAGGCTCTGGCCGCACATCCACGGCACCGACGGGTTTTTCGCCGCGGTTTTGGAGCGTCGGCCGGCCTGACGGGGGCGCGACAGCGGCCCGCTTTTTGCGTATACACTCAGGGACATACGGCCCGGGGTCGCCGTCGCGGCAAATCTTTGCCGCACTTATTGAACTTAGGTAGACTCCACCCGTCCAATGGGCGCCCGTCGTTAACAAGGGAGGAGCATGTTTACAGGGGTTTTCGATCTGCCGTGGTGGGGCTACGTGGTTTACACGCTCGTCACCACCCACATCACGATCGCTGCAGTTACCATTTACCTGCACCGTCACCAGGCACATCGAGCCCTCGATCTGCATCCTGTGGTGAGTCATTTCTTCCGCTTCTGGCTGTGGCTCACGACCGGCATGGTCACGAAGGCGTGGACCGCGATCCATCGCAAGCACCACGCGAAGTGCGAAACCCCCGAAGACCCGCATAGCCCGCAGATTTTCGGCATCCGTAAAGTGCTGTTTCAGGGCGCAGAGCTTTATCGCATCGAATCGGCCAAATCCGCGACGCTGGAGCGCTATGGCCACGGCACGCCGGACGACTGGCTCGAACGGAATGTCTACACGCGGTACAACGTCCACGGCATAGTGCTCCTCATCGTCCTCGACTTCGTGCTGTTCGGGTTCCTCGGGCTCACGATCTGGGCCGTGCAGATGATGTGGATACCGCTCCTCGCCGCCGGCGTCATCAATGGCATCGGCCACTACTGGGGTTATCGCAACTTCCAGCCCAGCGATGCAAGCCGGAATATCCTGCCGTGGGGCATACTCATCGGCGGTGAAGAGCTGCACAACAATCACCACGCCTACGCGAGCTCCGCGCGGCTGTCGAACCGCTGGTATGAGTTCGACATCGGCTGGCTTTACATCCGCCTGATGGAGATGCTCGGCCTGGCGGACGTCAAGAAGGTTGCGCCTCGCGTGAGACTCGACACCGCGAAGACGCATTGCGACCTGGCAACCTTGCAAGCCGTCGTGACTCACCGCTACGAAGTGCTCGCAATTTACGCGAAATCACTGCGGGCGACCTGTGCCCGGGAGATCCAGGCGTTGCGCGCGAGTGCGATCCGGGTGGACCGTACAGCGCTCAAGCGCTGGCTGCACCTCGACGCCGACGCGCTGCCGCAGAATGAGCGTGAGCAGCGCGAACAAGTGCTGAAGGCAAGCAGCCGGCTCGCGACGGTTTACACCATGCGCGACGAGCTGGCCGCGCTATGGAAACGCTCCACCGCGTCCAAAGAACAGCTCGTGCACCAGCTCGAGGACTGGTGCCGCCGGGCGGAAGCGAGCGGGATCGAAGCGCTGCAAGCTTTTTCCCGTCAGCTTCGCTGCTACGCCTGATCGGCACGAACGAAAAGAAAAGCCCGCGAAAGCGGGCTTTTTTTTACCTGGGGCCGCTTGCCGATCGCTTTTGCTCGTTCGATCGGTCACTTCCCTCCCTGAACTGTGGGCAGGGTAGGGGGAGGATGTAGTACGACCCTTGAAGATCAAACGCTATTTGATCTTCGTCTCCTTGTAGATCACGTGCTTGCGCGCGACGGGGTCGAATTTCTTGATTTCGAGCTTGTCCGGCTTCGTGCGCTTGTTCTTCGTCGTCGTATAGAAATGGCCGGTGCCGGCCGAGGATTCGAGCTTGATCTTCTCTCTCATATCGCACTCCTAGGATATACGTCGAACACTGTGCCGTGCGTCGGTTACTCCCTCCTCGGAGTTGAGGAGGGGCAGGGGGAAGAGCTATATCTCCCGGCGGCTGCGCAGGTCTGCCAGCACGACATCGATGCCTTTCTTGTCGATGACGCGTAGCCCCGCGTTCGATACCCGCAGGCTTACCCAGCGCTTTTCGCTCTCGACCCAGAAACGGCGGTATTGAAGATTGGGCAGGAAGCGCCGACGCGTTTTATTGTTTGCGTGCGAAACGTTGTTGCCCAGCATCGGCTTCTTGCCGGTAACCTGACATACGCGTGCCATGACGCCTGCTCCAGAATTCAGAAAAGCTGCGGATTTTACAGAGGTTTTGGCCGCCGCTCAACCCGTTCGAAACGCGAATAAGCTCACGGAAGCGCCCCGTTTCGACCGGGTCGCCGGAGCGCCGGGTCGCGCAACCCGTCAGATCAATCCACGTTCCGCGAAGGACATCGCCGCGTCCCCGCCAACGACGAAGTGATCGAGGACCTTCACGTCTACGAGCGCCAGCGTGTGCTTCAACGTCTGCGTAAGCGCTTCATCGGCGCGGCTCGGTTCCGCCACGCCTGAGGGATGGTTGTGCGCGAAAATGATCGCGGCGGCGTTGTAGTGCAGCGCGCGTTTGACAATCTCGCGCGGGAAGACGCTTGTCTGGGTGAGCGTCCCGCGGAAAAGCTCTTCGACGGCGATCACCCGGTTTTGCGCATCGAGGAAGACCGCGACAAAGACTTCGTGCGGCTTTCCTTGCAGCTTCAGGCGCAGGTAGTCTCGAACGGTCTGCGGCGAGCTCAAAGCCGCTCCACGGTCGAGAGCTTCCCGCAGCGCACGCCGGCTCATTTCGAGCACAGCCTGCACCTGCGCATACTTCGCATCGCCGAGTCCGGGCGTCAACTGAAACACGCTTCGCTCCGCCCCAAACAGGCCGGAAAGCGAGCCGCATCGCGCCAGAGCGTCGCGCGCGAGGTCCACGGCGGTTCGGCCGCGTACGCCCGTGCGGAAAAGTATCGCGACCAGTTCCGCATCGGAGAGCGCTTCTGGCCCTTTTGCGATCAGCTTCTCGCGCGGCCGGTCGTCAGCCGGCCAGTCTGAAATCGTCATGAGATGAACAACGCACCCACGCCATGCAGGCGTGTACGCCTCATGGCCTAGCGCGTTAATCTCCATGATGAACCCGCCGCACATAGTGGCTGCTACACGAATGGTTTACACTGGCGCCTGCCCGTCATCGAAGTAGATACGTGACTGATACTGCACAGAAAAAGATCCTTCTCGGCGTCACCGGCGGGATTGCCGCATACAAGGCGGCCGAGCTCGTACGGCGACTGGGCGAACGCGGTTTGGACGTTCACGTCGTCATGACGCAAGCCGCCTGCGGATTTATTACACCGGCGACGATGCAAGCGCTCTCGGGCAATCCCGTTTACACCGACATGTGGGACGCACGGATTCCCGACAGCATGGCTCACATCGAGTTGACGCGCGACAAGGCGCTGGTCGTTATCGCACCGGCGACCGCGGATTTCCTGGCGAAA
>DASRIK010000132.1:0-5532 GCA_035650035.1 Burkholderiales bacterium
CCGCGACGCGATGAGTTATGCGTAGTGATGACGGAACGGAGCGGGCTGCGAACGGCGACGAAATATTCATGCGCGCCGCCCTCGAGCTGGCCTCGCAGGCGGCTGCAGCGGGCGAGGTGCCCGTCGGCGCGGTGGTGATCAGGGCTGGAGAGATCGTAGGGCGCGGCTATAACCATCCCATATCGGCGCACGACCCGACGGCGCACGCGGAAATCGTCGCTTTGCGCGACGCGGCGCGGCGCCTTGGCAATTACCGTTTGGGGCGCTGTGACCTCTATGTCACGCTCGAGCCGTGCATCATGTGCGCCGGGGCTATTCTGCACGCGCGCATCGCCCGGCTGATCTATGGGGCACAAGACCCGAAGACCGGCGCATGCGGCAGTGTGGCGAATCCGTTTGCCGAACGGCGCCTGAACCACCACACCGTCGTGACGGGCGGCATGCTGCAAGTCGAGTCCGCAACACTGCTGCAGCAATTTTTTGCGGCCCGCCGATGAAATTTCGTCGATTTGCCGACGGAATTTACACATCCGCGTCGCACCAAGCGCATCCGGCGTTGTGGGAGGCCCACATCTAGTTGATCCGTAAGGGTTCACCCCAACATCTAGCGCCGGCCGCGGACGGGCATGGATTGTGCAATGCCGCAAAGTGCGGTAGATTGTGCGGCGCCAAATTGCAGCAAGAGCCGCAACATCCATATCGGAAAGGGTGACTCCCCATGAGACTACAGGACAAGGTCGCGATTATCACCGGCGCGGGCCGGGGCATCGGGCAGGCGACGGCCGTGAAATTCGCGCAGGAAGGGGCGAAGGTCGTGGTGTGCGATCTGACCCCCGAATGGATCGAGGAAACCGTCCAGATGTGCAAGGAAACACGCGGCGATGCGTTCGGCTACGTCGCGGACGTCCGCGATATTCAAAGCCTCGAGCACATGGTCGACGTCACGGTTGCCAAATGGGGCCGCGTAGATTGTCTCGTTAACAACGCTGGTATCGTCATGGATGCGCAGTTGAAGAACATGACCGAGGATCAGTTCGACAACGTCATCGAGATCAATCTCAAAGGCGTGTACAACTGCACGAAAGCGGTCGTGAACGCGATGCTGGCGCAGCAGTCCGGTGTGATTCTCAACGCCTCCTCGATTGTCGGACTCTACGGCAACTTCGGCCAGACGAACTATGCCGCGAGCAAGTTCGGGGTCATCGGAATGGTGAAGACGTGGGCGCGCGAGCTGGGACGTAAAGGGATCCGCGCGAACGCCGTGTGTCCGGGTTTCATCGCGACGAATATATTGAATTCGATACCCGAGCGTGTCCTGCACGCGCTCGAAGAGAAAGTGCCCATGGGGCGCCTCGGCAGGCCCGAGGAGATCGCAAACACGTTCGCGTTTCTCGCTTCCGACGAAGCGAGTTATATCAACGGCGCCGTGATCGAAGTCAGCGGCGGCCTGACGATTTAAACCTACGACGCGCCCTGCGGGCGCAACAAGGGTCTAGGCGCCTCGCGGCGCTACATAAATAATTCTTACGGCGCGGTGTTCATCAGGGCGGCGATCTTTGCAGCGTCCGGCTCCCGCACGACGCCTTTTTCGGTAATCAGCGCGCTCACGAGCTCCGCGGGCGTCACATCGAACACGGGATTGGCTACTGCGATCCCCTGCGGCGCCCATCGGATCCCCCGATATCCCGCGACTTCGTCTGCGCTGCGCTCTTCGATCGGTATTTCGGCGCCGGTCGCGACTGTCACGTCGATCGTCGATAGAGGACACGCGACATAAAACGGAATGCCGTGCCGCCTCGCGAGTACCGCGAGACCGTAGGTGCCGATCTTGTTGGCCACGTCCCCGTTCGCTGCGACGCGGTCTGCGCCGACGATGACTGCGTCAATCCGCGTTCGGGCCATCAGGAATGCCGCCGCGCTGTCCGCAATGAGCGTGACCGGGATGCCGTCCTGCTGCAGCTCCCACGCCGTCAATCTCGCACCTTGCAGGAACGGTCTCGTTTCGTCCGCGTACACTTCGATCTGCTTTCCAGCTTCCACCGCGGATCGGATCACGCCGAGCGCGGTGCCATGACCGGCCGTCGCCAGCGCGCCGGCATTGCAGTGAGTGAGCACACGCGCGCTTTGACCGAGCAGTTGCGCTCCATGCTCGCCCATTGCGCGATTGAGCCGGATATCCTCTTCCAGAATCTGGTGCGCACAAGCGAGCAGCGAGGCGGCCGTTTCGGATGACGGTGCGCCCACACGCGTTCCGACATGCGTCCGCATTTGCTGAAGCGCCCACGAAAGATTCACCGCGGTAGGCCTGCTTTCCGCGAGCACGCGAAAGGCACTCTCGAGCCGTTCGTCGAATTCCATACGCGGCGATGCCGCGAAGCGTTGTGCCTCGAGTGCAACGCCGTATGCTGCAGCGCATCCGATCGCCGGTGCGCCGCGTACGACCATGTCGCGGATCGCTTTTGCTACACTCGCTGCGTCTTCGCAGCGTACGTAGAGTTGCTCGTCCGGTAGCGCGCGTTGGTCCAGCAATTCCAGCGCACCATCGCGCCAGCGCAGCGTTGCGTACGAAGCGTGTCGACTCGGATCCATTTTCGCGGCGATTATAATTCAGCGATGATCGAGACTGCCTTCGTCGTGAGGCCTGTGAACTGGAATGCGCGGCGCGAAGACCTCCGCGCACTTCGACGCACGGTTTTCATCGAAGAGCAGAACGTGCCCGAGGAGCTCGAGTGGGATGAAGTCGACGAGCGCGCGTATCACGTCCTCGCGATGAGTGGCGATGGCGATCCGATCGGTACCGGCAGGCTCAGTCTCGATTGTCAGATTGGCCGCATGGCTGTCGCACGGGACTGGAGAGGCCGCGGCGTTGGCGCGGCAATCCTCAGGACGCTACTCGCCTTCGCTGTGAAGGAAGGCTGTCGGGTGGTGAGGCTCCATGCACAGACGCACGCACTGGGGTTCTACGAGCGCTATGGTTTCGAAGCGGTGAGCGACGAGTTTCAGGAGGCCGGCATCCCGCACCGCGCCATGGAGCTCAGGCTTGCGCCTGAACTGGAGGAGTGAGACCGAGCTCGAATCGCAGCTCGGTGTCCCCCAGCGACGCGCCCTCCGGTCCGAACCGGCGTTCCAGGAAGACCACGCGTCCGTCTGCGCCGACCAGCACTACAGTAGATGCCCGCGTGCCATAGGTCGCGCCCGGGATGAAAGCCGCGGACACGGCGCGCTCCCGCTCCAGCTCGAGCCCGGTGGAAGGGAGCAGGTGATCGGGCGCCGGCGCGCGATCGGCGAGGACCCTGAAAAGTGTCTGAGTGAGCTCTGCTTCTCCGGCATGAAGCAGCGATTGCAGCGCCGCAATGCCACCGCGAACCTTCGGCCAGGGCTCGTCGAGCAGGTGATTGCTCAACCCGTGCACGCCATCGGTGATGCGCTGCGGGCCGTTCCCGCGGTTCGAGTAGAACCACAGCTCGTTCAGGTCCCCGACGATGAGGCTGAAACCGGTGTACGCGGCCGCCCGGTGCTCGACGTCCCGCACATACCTGGCCGGCAGTTGCGCGCCTGTCAGGAAGTCGCGTGTCAGCTTGCCGCGTGAGTGCTCGCCGCGGGCGCTACGGGGTCGCTGGCGATAGTTGGTGATTGCAGCGAAGCGGCCTTCCTTCGAGAGCCCGAGCCATGTTCCTCCGTGCTGGAGGTCGCGTCCTGCACAGACGCGCGGATCGTCGTCCCAGAACCCCGCCGGCGCCGCAGGCCTCGAGTACGATTCGTCGCGGTTGGCTGCAACGATCAGCGGGTATTCGGCGTGCGCGCGTGCCGCGAACAGAATCAGGCACATCGGTCGTGCGCCGCTGACGACGAGGGTTCCTCAGGTTTCGAAGCATTCGAGACGCCGGGTGGATCCTTCCTGTAGGCACTCGGCGATCTGGAGCTGCACGGCAGCCCGCTCCAGCTCGAGCTCGAATTTCGCGTCGTCACGGACGTTCTCATAGACTTCCATCCACAGCAGCGGCTCACTACGCTTTTTCAGCAGGCGGCCGGCTATGGTCGTCGTTTCCTTGAGCATGGAAAAAAGCTGGAGCACGCGCACTTCGCAGCTCTGGACGCGCTCGGGCGCCACACGATAATAGATGAAGTATAAGTACGCCATCGTCGCTCCTGGGGCCTCGAATTGTAGGGCGACGCCCTTGGGAAGGCGAGTGGCGCGGCGTCACCCCGCGCGTGGCGTCAAGCCGCTGCGCGCAAGGGAGTCTGGAGCGCGGGCTGGGAAGCGGGCGTCTGATCGGGCGCGGGCCGGCGCGGCCGCTCCTCCGTGGTGTTGCTTCGCACAGGGGTTGGAGACGCCTCTGCCGTCGCGGCGTCGCGCCGCCCAGCGGCGCGATAAGCCATCACGACCAGCGTAAGGGCCGCACATGCCGCGGCACCGAGCGCGATGAAAGCGAGAAACGGACGACAGGTCGCATCCGGCACGAATACACATGCGCCCACGTAACCAAACCATCTGCCGATCAGCAGAAAGAACGACTCGATAACGCCCATTTTCGCACCTGCCAAAAGAAGAACCGCGGAGCACATCGACTATTCGATGTGCCATCTATGCCATCCTGCTGCAAAGGGCATGCCGAAAACGGGCCGCGACGGACCTCAGTCCGGAATAGTATACGGGAGCGGCTTTACCTCGACGGTAGACCCGTCCAGCGATTTCCAGTGGACTGCTTCCGACCGAACGATGCTCGTCTGGATCACCGCCAGAGCGTCGTAGCCCCCGCCGACGGGAGCGGCGTACAGGATGCCTCCGCTCGCCTGATCGGGACCGAACGTCGGGCTGAATAGCGCATCGCCGGGAGCGGGCGGAAGTCCGGTTTGGACGTGGACGCGATACATGCGTTGCTTGAGGCGGCCCAGGTAATGCATTCGGGCGACGACTTCCTGCCCCGGGTAACAGCCTTTCGTATAACTCACCGCCCCGAGGAGATCGAAGTTGAGCATCTGCGGCACGTACCGGTCCTGCGTTTCCGCAAGCACCATCGGTACGCCGGCTTCGATCTCACGCTGTAACCAGGCGCTCTCCGGCTCTTCCGGCATGCGCGACCGGAGCGTGGCGCGTATGTCCTCCGCACGCTCCGCCGCAGCGGCGACGATGAAGCGATCGAGCGGCGCACGTGCGACGCGTACATTCTCTTCTGACACGACCTCGTGCGTTCTCTCCGGGACCGCGTCGACGATTCCCGCGAGTCCATCCGCTGCCGCGCTGCCCCAGACGCCGAACAGCCGGAAGGCGGCCGTGGCGGACACAAGCTCCACGCGCGAGCGCAGCAGGTACTTCGCAAGCTTCGCCTGAATGTCTGCACGCAAGCTTTCGGGCAGCTGCAGAACGATTTCGTCATCCATGCGCCACAGAAGGAACGTCGCCAGGAGGCGGCCTTTAGGTGTGCAATAGCCGCTGTATTGCGTGTGTGAGGACGCGAGGCCGACCACTTCGCTCGTGAGCTGCGCATGAAGAAATGCGATTGCGTCGGGACCACGAACCGCGATGAGACC
>DASRIK010000133.1:0-8722 GCA_035650035.1 Burkholderiales bacterium
CATGTCGAGCATCTACCGCGTTCCGGCCGCGCACTTCCGCGCCCGTGCGGTGTTCTCCAACACGGCGCCCACTCGGCCCTACCGGAGCGCGGGCCGGCCGGAAGTGATGTTCGTCATGGAGCGCCTCATCGACATAGCCGCCCGGGAATTCAACTTCGATCGGCTCGAGCTCAGGCGCCGAAACCTGTTGACCCAGGCGGAGCTGCCCTATACGAACGCTTTCGGCATGATCTACGACAGCGGCGATTACCACGCGGCGATGCGGAAAGCGCTCGAGCTCGGCGACTGGATGGGCTTCGCTGCCCGTCAGGCGGAGGCGCGCAAACACGCGAAACGCCGCGGCATTGGCGTCGCCAACTACGTCGACACCGCAACGGGCGTTCCGCGCGAGCGGGCCGAAGTCACCGTGCATCCTGAAGGCCGCGTAGACCTCGTCATCGGAATCGTCTCGAACGGCCAGGGCCACGAGACGAGCTTTGCGCAATTGCTGAACGAATGGCTGGGCGTGCCGATCGAGAATGTACGGCTCATCGTTGGCGATACCGACATCGTGAAGATCGGCGGCGGCACCCATTCCGGCCGCGGGATGCGCATGGGCAGCGTTGTGATCTGGAAGTGCGCGCAGCAGATCGTCGCGAAGGCTTCACGCATTGCGGCGCGTCTGCTGGAGAGCGATCCAAGCACCGTTCGCCTCGAGCATGGCCGCTTTCACACCGATGGAAGCACCAAGTCGGTCACTCTCTTCGAGGTCGCGGCTGCGGCTGAGCGCCTGACCGACCTGCCCATCGACCTCCGCGGTCCGCTGGCGGCGATATCGGATGAGACGTTCAATGACGCAAGCTTTCCCTACGGCAGTCACGTCTGCGAGGTCGAAGTGGATCCGGAGCTCGGCGCCGTCGAAATCGTGCGGTACGTCGCGGTAGATGACGTCGGCCGTGCGGTGAATCCCCTCATCGTCGATGGCCAGACGCACGGCGGGATCGCGCAGGGCGTAGGCCAGGCGCTTCTCGAACACTGCTACTACGACCCGGGCAGCGGCCAGCTTCTTTCGGGATCGTTTATGGATTACGCGATGCCGCGCGCGGATCTCTGTCCGGCTGTCACCACGCACATCAGCGAAGTGCCTTCCACGACGCACCCGCTCGGCATCCGCCCCGCAGGAGAAGGCGGTACGACGCCCGCGCTCGGCGTCGTCATCAATGCGATCGTCGACGCGCTATCCGAATATGGTGTGAAGCACGTCGAGATGCCGGCAACGCCGGAGCGCCTGTGGCGCGCGATCCGCGGGGAAGATGCCGCGCGTCGCAGAGTCTGAGCAATCAACACCGTTGCTCAACGTGTCGCGAGAAACGCCTTCGCTTCCTGAACTTCCTTCTTATCAGAATCAGCCTTTGCGGTGAGCGCTACCAGCTTTTTGTAGTACTCAGCCGCCTTTGGTCGATTACCCGCCGCTTCAGCCGCCCTCGCCGCACCGGCGAATGCGCGAATCCGATGGGGATATTCTGCAAGAGACTTTTCGAATTCCCTGAGAGCCGGCCCAGGCTGCTTGAGCTCCAGCAGCAGCTCGGCGAGTAACTCTCGCATCGGCCACAGGCGATTTTCCATAGCGACGTGTTTTTCGCTGGCGTCTTCGGCATCAGCCGCAGACCGCATCAGTTTCAACGCTTCCGGGTGGTTGTTTTCCGCGTATGCAACCCACGCCATTGCCGCCTTGTGCTGAATGTCGACCTGCTCCGCCCAATAAGGGTCCTTGAGCGCCAACAACTCTGCCTGAAGTTTCTGCAGGGCGTTGATCTCCTTGCGTGCATTCGCGGTGTCGCGCATCTTCGCAAATCCCATGGCACGCGTGAAATGGGTAATCGCGTCGGCGGCGGGAGCCGTAGGCGTGAGCTTAAGCGCCGCTGCCTCGGCCCAGGCGCTTCGTTCAATTGCGATGCGTGCGGGAATGGCGGCATACGCGGTGTAGCTCGGGAACACGGCACCGGTGGGCGTACGCACGACTGCCGGTCCCGACTTGAGCAGAGCTGCGCTGGTTTCCGCCAGACGCTGGGCCTCGAGATCCTGCCCCAGCTGAAGGTGCGCGTACACCATGAAGTCGATCGCGTGTACGTAGCCTTTAAAGACAACGAGTGCCTCTTGATTCGACTTGATGGATTCTTCCCACATACCGAGCATCGAGTAGATGTGCGAAGGCATGTGCAGCGCGTGGGGCGCTGAAGGTGCTACCGAAGCATACTGTTTCGCGGCCGGAACGCCACGCTTGGCGAGCGCCGGAAAGTCGTAGCTGTGAATCAGGTAGTGGATCGCACCGGGGTGACCTGCGTTCTTCGCGAGGATTTTCTCGGCAATCGCGGCGGCTTTGAGGTGTCGCGTGTAATTCTTGTCCGCCGGGGCAACGGTAATGCCTTCGTTCAATGCGAGGGCGTAGAAGATCTGGGCCTCGTCATCGTCGGGATAACGCGCGGCGAGCTGTTCCATGGCTTTTTCGTAGGCCAGTACTCGCGCGGGATAGTCCCCCTTCGCGAGATCCGTGTAGTAAACCGCCAGCGCGGCGATGTAATCGCGCTCGCGTTGGGTCTTCGCGCCGGTCGCCATCGCCTTATTGATCTCATCCCAGCCTCGCTGCATTGCCGCCGCCGGCTGACTTCCCAGAAGCGGGTTGGTGCGTGCGCTCATGGCAGTTCCCCAATAGGCCATGGCGCAATCCGGGTAGGCCTTGGCGATCTCGGTAAACGCGTTCGGAGCCTGTGGAAACCAGAAGTTGTGCAGCATGGCGACTGCACGATTGAACGCCGGCTGAGCCTCGGCACTGCAGGAAATCGGAAAGTTCACGTTGCCGAGTTTTTCCCCTTCGTGGGCGGCGGTAAGCCCCGACGTGAGTGACAGGCTGATGGAACCCGTAACGAAGAGTTTGCGTAGGTTCATGTTGCCCTCCCGTGTGGATGAAGCATCGCAATGCGCAGACGCGATGCGTGCGGATGCGGCAAGCTAAACGGTGGAAAGGTTACCGAGGTGCCCGCCCGCTAACATGATGGGCCACCCGGTGTCCGGGCAGGCCCCGCTGAAGGAAGAGACGGTGGATGTCAGGATTACAACGAGCACTTCTACTCTCTTCGATACCTCTGTCAATGTGGACCGCTGGACTATTGACAGTGGGTTAAAGATCAGCGCGAAGCCTCTCCGCTGAATTGATCAGCACCGCCGCTCACGTCGGGTGCCCGCACGAACACCGGCATCACTTCGCGCGCGAAGCGGCGGAGGCTCCGCCGACCCCGTTCGCCGCCCCCGGACCCGCCGCCGTTTATCAGTAGATAGCCGGCGCCGGCCTCGCGAAGTGCCTCGATCTTCCGCGCGATTTCATCCGGCGTGCCGTACATCGCACTGTTCAGGTTGATCTCGACCGGATCACCATCCGCGCGGTCCGGTCCGCCGAGCACCCGGCCGTCGGGTGTCGTCGCGAGCTTCAGTTGTCGTAGCCGGTTGGCCAGCCGTCGTTCCAGCGCTTGCTCTCGTTCGCGCGGATCGTCGGTCACGAAGAAGGCGCGGGTCACGCCGACGCGCATCGGGTCCCATTGCTCGCCCTTCGCTTCCACAGCGTCGCGGAAGATCGCGATGTTGCGACCAACATCGGCCGGCGAGGAGTATTGGCCCAGAAGCAGATTGAAGCCGCGGCGCGCGACATCGCGAATCGAGCGGTCGTTGCCGGCGCCCATCCAGACTGCCGGATGCGGTCTGCGAAACGACTGCGGCTCGACGACGATATTATTGAAGGTCCAGTATTTTCCCTTGTGCGAAAACGGTTCGTTCGATGTCCAGGACTTCAGGATGACATCGATCGCTTCCTCGAACTTCTCCCGCGCCTCCTCCATTGGGAGGTTGAAGCCGACGAATTCGTTGTAACGGTAGCCGGTGCCGATACCGAAATCCAATCGGCCTTGAGACAACAGATCGAGCGTCGCCGCCTGTTCCGCCAGCAGCACCGGGTTGTGCCAGGGCAGCACCATCACGGCGGTGCCGAGCCGCAGTGTTTTCGTGCGAGCGCCCAACCAGGTCAGCAGGTTCAGCGTAGCGGAAACCTGACCGTAGCCGGTGAAATGGTGCTCCACGCAGAACGTGCCGCGAAAGCCCAGTGCTTCGGCCTCGACGTTGTATTCGATGAAGTCGTGGTAGCCCTCCGTGCTGTCGAACTCACCACTGCCTCGCTTTGCCGAGGCGCTGCCAAACAATCCGAACTGCATGAAACTCCTCTTAACGTTAACGTTGCGCGAACTGAAGTATCTCATGGGACGCGATAGACTCTGACTGCTGCAATCACCAACGAAATCACACGCGCAGAGGAGCGTCCGGATGCCGATCATCGATTCCCAGGTGCACGCTTATGAGGCGAACACACCGAGACGGCCTTGGCGCACCGTCCCGAATTGGCCCGATCACGTCACCGGTGACGAGATGGTGGCGGCGATGGATAAGGTGGGTGTCGACGGCGCGATTTTCGTCTCGCCGTTCGCGATGTACGGTTACGACGCCAGCTATGCGGTCGAAGTGCAACGGGCGCATCCCGGGCGGTTCGCGCTCGTCAAGCCGGTCGATCCCGACGATCCGGCGGTGGACGATGTGATCGCCGACTGGAAGAAGACGCCGGGCACGGTCGGCATTCGCATCATGATGAGGAAAGAAATGGGGCGCGACTCGAGCGACCCGGGCGTTGACCGCATCGCGCGCGCAGCCCTTCGGCACGATTTCCCGGTCAACCTCTCGAGCGCCGGCAACCTGGACGCGGTGGCGCCGCTGATCGACCGTCATCCCGACACACGATTCATCATCGACCATCTGGGGCTCCTGCAGCCGCGCACGCCGCCCGCCCCGCCGCAGCCGTGGGTGGACCTGCCGAAGCTGCTCGACCTCGCAAAGCGTCATAACGTGGTGGTCAAGGTCAGCGGCGCCTGCACGTTGTCGCGGGAACCGTATCCATTCCCGGACCTCTGGGACCCCCTCGCCCGCGTATTCGATGCCTGGGGTTTCGACCGCTGCCTGTGGGGCACCGACTGGACCCGCGCCTTCGCAGTCGTCAACTACGAACAGGCCGTCGAGCCCTTCCTCCGAACCGACCGACTCAGCGACAGTGAACGCGCGATGCTCATGGGGGGTGCCTGCGCTAAGGCATACGGGTGGTCGCCGAAGAAAGGCTAGCACGAGGCGCAGCGAACCTTTCGTTCGTGACCCGTCCTTCCAGCCCCGCTAAGCGCGCCTCGATGTATAGGCCGGAGGGTGGCATCGTGAACACCGAATCCACCGTCGTGTAATCGAAATACCCAAGCCTCGCGAGCGGTCGGATTTTCACGACGTCGAGCTTTCCTTCCACCGTCAGAACATCATCGCGAATGTGCACGCCGACGACGCGCCCTATGACCACGTGATGCACCTGATCGTGAGCATTACCGGGCAACGCGAATGAGCAGTGGAGCTTGCACTCGAGATGCACAGGCGATGCTGCGACTCGCGGCGCCTTCACGATCATGCAGGGAATCATTTGAAGACCGGCAAGCGCTGCTTCGTCCACGTCTGGCGCAACAAACTGCGAAGTGATATTCACCGATTCACGCAGCTCGTACGTCGCCATATTCACCACGAACTCGCCCGTGTCCATCGCATTCCTGACGCTGTCCTTGCGACGGCCGGTGCCGGGAAATGAATTCGCAGAGAACATTACGTATGGCGGGTCGTAACCGAGATTGTTGAATTGACTGTATGGGGCGAGATTTACGATACCATCGCGACTGATCGTGGAAATCCATCCGATCGGACGCGGAATGACGATCGATTTGTATGGATTGAACGGCAGCCCATGATCATCCTTGTCCGGTTCGTAGAACATCACTGTCGCTCCAATATGCCGCGCGATGATCGCGTGGAGAGTGCGCTCACTGCTTCGGTCTCATGATGAGCCGGACGAGCGCTTCCATTCTGGCGCGCTGCTCTTCGATGGCAGCGGTAAATTCGGCAGCAGTGCTCGCGTGGGCAAGCTGTCCTGCCGTGGCGAGTCGCGCGACGAGGTCCGGGTCCGCAGCGGCGCCACGAATATCGGCTGAAATGCGATCGCGCAATCCCAATCGCATGTCGCGCCAGCCGAAGAAACCCAGCATTCCCTCGAACTCGAGCTCGGGGTGTCCGACCTCGCTCGCGGTGGGGATCTCGGGTGCAATCGGGGCGCGTCTCTTGTTCGTGACCGCCAGTAAACGGATTTTTCCTGCTTGCGCGAAAGGCAGGACCGACGTGAGCGTGGTCGCCAGAATCTGGATGCGTCCGCCAGTCACGTCGTGGATGGCGAGACTCTGCTCTTTGTACGAGACTTGAACCACGTCGAGGCCGGCCGTCGTCGCGAAACCCGCGAGGAGCGTGGGGAACGCGCCGCCGGTACCCGTCCAGTTGAGCTTGCCTGGCTGCGCACGTGCAAGCGCGACGAGTTCTGCGAGGGACGCGACTTTCAGCGATCCCGGCACCGCAATCGCACCGAACGTATCGACGGCCCAAGAAATCGGCACGAAATCGCGTGACGGATCATAGGCGAGCTTCTCCTGCGTGAGCGGAAAGACGCTGATCGGTGCGGCCGGCGAGAATAGAAGCGCGTGCTCGTCGCGCATGCCGGCATAGGCAGTGACGCCAATAAGACCTTCTGCGCCGGACCGATTTTCTACGATGACGGCCCGCTTCCATCGTGCGGTCAATTGCTCCGCATACAGACGCGCGGCAATATCCGGTGCGCTGCCACTACCAAACGGAACGATCACGCGAACTGTTCGTTGTGGCCATGGTTCCGCAGCAAACGTAGCAGTTGCGATGAAGCCGATCACGACACCGGCAGCCCACATGGCCGTCGAATATTTCGCGGTACGCATGGCGGTCCCCTCCGGCTACGCGCAAAGCTGCGTGTGTTGAAGAATAGGCCTTCGGGTGCTAAAAGGAGAAGCGTTATTTAGAGATAGACCCATTAGCAAAAACTTATGGCTAAACCTCTGGACTGGGACAGCCGCATCGGCCGACGTGTGAGGCTGCGTGACTTGCATATCCTGTTTGCCGTCGGCCAGTACGGCAGCATGGTCAAGGCGGGCGCCCACCTGGGCATGTCGCAGTCCGCTGTGTCTCAGGCGATCGCCGCACTCGAGCATGCGCTCGAGGTACCGCTGCTCGATCGCACCCCGCGCGGCGTCGAGCTGACAATGTATGGGGTGGTTTTGATGCGACGCGGTCTGGCTGCCTTCGACGAGCTCAGGTCAGGCATCAAAGACATCGAGTCGCTCACCGACCCCGAATGCGGCGAAGTACGAATCGCGTGCTCGGAATCGATGGCGGCCGGGATTCTTCCTTCCGCGATCGAGCATTTTTCTCAGCGTTACCCGAAGGTCAGCATAGAGGTACACCAGACGACGGCCCACCTGGAAGGATTTGCAGCACTGCACGAGCGAAAGGCCGATGTCGTACTCACGCTGTTGCCGAAACGTTTCGAGGCAGACCTCACGGAGCACCTCCAAGCCGAAGTTCTTTTCTACGATCGCATTTGCCTCGCTGCATCAGAGCAAAGCGCGTGGGCGCGACGACGCAAGATCGGCGTCGCCGATCTGATCGATGCGCGGTTGATATCGCCCGCCTTCGACACACCGGGCGGGGCAGCCGTCATCGACGCGTTCCGCTCGGCCGGATTGCCGCCTCCCCACATCAGCGTCACGACGTTCTCGGTGCATTTGCGCAGCATTCTGACTATGAAGGGCCCCTTCATTGCGGTGCTGCCGGTATCGATTTTGCGCTTCAATCCAGGCCTTTACGCACTCAAAGAACTACCCGTCGGCTTGCGCCTGCCGCAACCGCCGGCCTTCATCGTGAAGCTGAAAGATCGAACCCTGAGTCCTCCAGTTGTGCATTTCATCGAATGCGCGCGCGAGGTCGCGAAAGTGATGGACGTGCCGCCGAAAGCATGCAAATCACGAGCGATGCGTAAACGCGCCGCGACTGTGTAACGCGCGTGCAGGGCTGCCGTGCCGCCCCATAGGCCTATGCGCAGGCAGGAGCGCAAAGCGACGCAACGCGGCAGTTTGTTTGCCGCTATTTAGGCGTGCCCTCCTGCACAGGATCGAAGCGCGATCTCACAGTTTCGCGCACGCAACGCGTGATCCGGGGGGGCACCGAAACGAAGAAGGGCCCTACTCCGGCTGGATACCTGCCGCTTTCACCGCGTTTGCCATTTTGGCGGTCTCTGCTTTCAGGAATGCCCCGAATTCATCGGGCGAGCTCGCCACTACGTCGCCACCGGTCCTGGCCAGTGGGTCTCTTATGTCGGCCGCGCGCAGGACAGCGACAGCGTCTTTATGAAGTCGAGCAACGATTTCCCGAGCCGTTCCGGCCGGGGCCAACAGACCATACCATTGCACCAGCTCGAACCCGGGGAGTCCCGCTTCGGCAATGGTGGGAATGTCCGGCGCCGCCGCGCTGCGGTGCGCGCTCGTGACGCCGAGCGCGCGCAGCTTGCCGTCAGGTACGTAGGCGATGATGGTCGTCGTGGCGACTCTGCCCGCGATCAAGTCGATCCGCGCCGGCGCGGCGCCTTTGTAGGGCACGTGGAGCATGCGGATGTTCGCCATGCTTGCGAACAGCTCCATCGTCAGGTGCGGAATCGTGCCATGCCCCGGTGAGGCATAGAGAAGCTCGCCCGGACGTGCTTTTGCCAGCG
>DASRIK010000134.1:0-7679 GCA_035650035.1 Burkholderiales bacterium
ACCGCCTTCGTGAGAACTGTCGAGAGCGGCTTGTCGCGATAGGTCAGCACGCGGATGAGCATCGGCAGGTTCACGCCCGCGACACCTTCGACCTTGCCCGGCACGAGCAGCTTCTGGGCGATGTTCGAAGGCGACCCGCCATACATGTCCGACAGAATGATCACGCCGCTGCCGGTATCCAGCTCCTTCACGAGCGAACGCGCGTGCGGAAGGAGAAGCAGAGGGTCATCCTGCGCGGTGATGCCAAGCTGCCTCAGGCGCGGAGGCCGCTTGTTGAGGACGTGGCTCGCGCAATGAATCAGGCTCTCGCCGAGCGTCCCGTGCGCGATGATGAGTATGCCGATCATTTAGGAGCGGGAGGGCGGGCAGACACCGGGTATTTTACGCCGCCTTTCAGCGCTACATACTCTCTAACGCATCTACCATCATGCCCGCGACATTGAATCCGGTCTGATCCATGATTTCGCGGAAACAGGTGGGGCTCGTCACGTTGACTTCGGTCAGGTAATCGCCGATCACGTCCAGTCCCACGAGCATCAGCCCTTCGCGCCACAGGATCGGTGCGAGCGTTTCGGCAATTTCGCGATCGCGCGCGCCGAGCTCCCGCGCAACGCCCGTTCCGCCCGCCGCCAGATTGCCGCGGGTTTCCCCGGGTTTTGGAATGCGCGCGAGCGCATACGGGACGGGTTTGCCCGCGATCAGCAGGACGCGCTTGTCGCCGTGGCGTATCTCCGGGATGTAGCGCTGGGCCATGATCGTCTGAGTGCCGTACGCGGTGAGCGTCTCGAGGATCACGTTCAGGTTGGGATCCCTGACGCTCACCCGGAAAATCGACGTGCCGCCCATGCCGTGCAGCGGTTTCAGGATGATTTCCTCGTGTTCGGCGAGGAAACCGCGGATGAGATCGTCGCGCCGCGTAACGAGTGTGGGCGCGGTGAACTGCGGGAATTTGGCGATCGCCATCTTTTCGTTGTGATCGCGTATCGCCCGCGGCCGGTTCACTATGCGCGCGCCTTGCGCTTCCGCGAGCTCCAGGAGGTACGTGCTGTAGACGTACTCCATGTCGAAGGGCGGGTCCTTGCGCATGAGGACCGCGTCGTATGCGCTGAGCGCCGTTTCTGTCGGCGGCTCGAGCAGGTACCATCCGTCGGGCTTCTCGCTCGTGAGATGAAGCCGCGAGGCGCAGCCCGTCACGGCCGTCTTCGTCCACGCCAGATCGCGCTGATGCAGCGTGTAGAGCTCGTGGCCGCGCCGGGCGGCCTCGCGCATGATGACGTAAGTCGTGTCCTTGTAGATCTTGAATTCGTCGAGCGGATCGACGATGAAAGCCAACTTCATTCGTGAACGGGTCAACGAGTGAGCGAGTGAACGAGCAAGGGCGCTGTCATGGGAAGAGAGGCCGCGGTCACTGGTTCACTCGTTCACGGCGCGTGAGGCCGCCGGGTCGGCGGCCGGAGCGCCTTCGAGCGCGCTTTCTGTGTGCTCGAGCTCGATCGACGCGGCGAGGAGCGCAAGCCGGGCGATCACGCCGTACGCGTAAAACCGGTTCGGCGGACAGTGCGGATCATCCGGATCGGGGGACGAGCATGGCGCGGCGAAAGCAAGCGGCGCGAACTGCATACCGGGCGCATTCAGGTTCTCGTCCTTGCCGCGGCTCATGTGAACGCGATAGAAACCGCCGACCACGTAATGATCGATCATGTAGACGACCGGCTCGGCGACTGCGTCATTCATCGTCTCGAACGTGTAAACGCCTTCCTGCACGATCACATCGTGCACCTGCAGGCCTTCTTTCACGACCGCCATCTTGTTGCGCTGCTTGCGATTGAGCCCTCGCACTTCCGACGGATCTTTCACCGTCATGATGCCCATACCGTACGTGCCGGCGTCCGCTTTGACGATCACGAACGGGTCCGCATCGATCGAGTACTCGTGGTACTTCTTACGTATGTCGTCGAGGATCTCGGCCACGTAGCCTTCCAGGCACTCCTCGCCTTTGCGCTCGCGAAAATCGATACGCCCACAGCGCTCGAAATACGGATTGACGAGCCAGGGATCGATGCCGATCAGCGCCGCAAACTCTTGGGCTACGCCGCGATAGGCATCGAAGTGGTTCGACTTGCGCCGGATCGCCCAGCCGGCGTGCAGCGGTGGCAGCACCGCTTGCTCGACGTTACGGAGTATGCCCGGTATCCCGGCGGACAGATCGTTGTTCAGGATGACGACGCAGGGGTCGAAATCGCCTACGAGCACCCGATTTCCACGGCGCTCGAGCGGCTCTAGGGTGAGTTTTCCGCCGTTGGGCAACGTGACGTCCGTCGGCCCCGTGACTTCGGGCATGAGACTGCCGATCCGCACCCGCATGCCGGCCTGACGAAGGATCTTCGCGAGCGTGGCGACGTTCTGCAGGTAAAACTGATTGCGGGTGTGGTTCTCCGGCACGAGCACTGCGCCGCGAGCGTCGGGACATATCTTCTCGAGGGCAGTCATCGCGGCCTGCACGCAAAGCGGCTGGAATTCCGGATTGAGGTTGTTGAATCCACCCGGAAAGAGATTCGTGTCGACCGGCGCGATCTTGAAACCGCTGTTTCTCAGGTCTACCGAGCAATAGAACGGTGTCTCGTGGTCCTGCCATTGGCCGCGCAGCCAGTGCTCGATCGAGGATGCCGTATCGAGGATCTTTCGCTCGAGCTCGGGCGGGGGACCGGAGAGGGCGGTGGTGAGGCGGGGTACGGTAGCAGCGGGTTCCACGGGGCCGTATTCTAGCGCCCAAACAAAACGGGCGCCCGAAGGCGCCCGCAATTTACGTTCCGCTGCTTATTGGCTCGGAGCGACCGTTAGATCGCCGCTGTCGCTGCGCAGGCAGCGATCACGTGTGATACGCCGTTTCGCCATGTGACCGGACGTCGAGACCTTCCCGCTCTTCTTCTTCGCTCACTCTCAGTCCGACCACCATGTTCGCGATGAGGTAGGCGACCCAGGCGACGACCGCAGTCCACACGATGGTTACGCCCACAGCCTGCGCCTGCGTGAGCACCTGGCTGGCGATGGAGTACTCACCCGCGGTGATCACTTTGCCGGTGACCCAATCGGACACGAAGCCGGGACCGCCGAGCCCCGGCGAACAGAAGACGCCGGTCAGGAGCGCACCCAGAATCCCGCCGACTGCGTGCACGCCGAACACGTCGAGCGAATCGTCGGCGCCCAGCATGCGCTTCAGCTGGTTCACACCCCACAGGCAGACGATCCCGGCGGAGAGGCCGATCACGAACGCGCCGGGTATGCCGACGTTGCCCGCTGCAGGCGTGATCGCGACGAGACCAGCCACCGCGCCCGAGGCGGCGCCGAGCATGGACGGCTTGCCTTTGATCATCCACTCGCCGAACGTCCACGACAGCACTGCGCAGGCGGTCGCGAGGAACGTATTGATGAAAGCGAGGGTCGCGGAATTGCCGGCTTCGAGGGCCGAGCCCGCGTTGAACCCGAACCAGCCCACCCACAGGAGCGATGCGCCGATCATCGTCATCGGCAGGTTGTGCGGCGTCATTGCTTCACGTCCGAACCCAATCCGCTTGCCGACCATATACGCGCCGACCAGACCTGCGATACCGGCGTTGATATGCACGACGGTGCCGCCCGCGAAGTCGAGCGCGCCCCATTGCCATAGCAGCCCGGCTTTCGCATTCAGGGACTCGACGAGCTTGGGATCCGTGTACGCATCCGGTCCCGGCCAGAACCAGACCATGTGTGCGATCGGCGTATAGGCGAATGTGAACCAGATCACCATGAACACGAGCACCGCCGAGAACTTGATGCGCTCGGCGAAAGCGCCGACGATCAGGCAGCACGTGACGGCTGCGAATGTTGCCTGGAACGCGACGAACAGGAGCTCGGGGAGCACGACGCCTTTGCTGAACGTTGCCGCAGGCGCAAACTCGCCGCCCTCGCCGATCGTCCCTTTCAGGAACAGCCGATCGAAACCGCCGAAGAAGGAGTTGCCTTCGGTGAACGCGAGGCTGTAGCCATAGATACACCACAGCACCACGATCAGCGAGAAGGTCACGAATACCTGCATCAGCACCGAGAGCATGTTCTTCGCGCGAACCATGCCGCCATAGAAGAGCGCGAGCGCCGGAATGCTCATCATGATGACGAGGACCGTCGACGTGAGCATCCACGCGACATCGCCTTTGTTCGGAGTCGGCGCCGGCGTCGCAGCAGGGGCTGCCGTCGCTGCGGTCGGCGCCGCGGCAGCAGCAGCTGGCGTATCTGCCGCCTTGTCCTGTGCATACGCCGGCGTGCCGACCGCGGCGAACGCAAGGAACAGCGCCAGTATGGAAATCAGTTTTTTCATAATCCTCTCCTAGAGCGCTTCCGCACCGGTTTCGCCGGTGCGAATGCGGATCACCTGTTCGAGCTCGAAAACGAAAATCTTGCCGTCACCGATCTTCCCGGTGTTGGCCGACTTCTCGATCGCCTCGACGACCTGCTCGAGCATGTCTGTCTTGATGGCCGCCTCGATCTTGACCTTCGGTAAGAAGTCCACCACGTACTCCGCGCCGCGATAGAGCTCCGTGTGGCCCTTCTGTCTCCCGAAGCCCTTGACCTCGGTGACGGTGATGCCCGTCACTCCGATCGCCGAAAGCGCTTCACGCACTTCGTCGAGCTTGAAAGGCTTGATGATTGCCGTGACCAGTTTCATTGAAGTTCCCCGTAAGGAAGGTGGAGTGCAAGCCCCGCCTGATTGCCGCGTTAGAAAGTCTTCTGTATGTAGATCGTGCCGGTGCCCTTCGCGATGTTGCGGGGGAACACACCGCCTTCGCTGACGCTTCCGTAACCGAGGGGGTTGGCACCGGAGGTGTCGGTGTAGAACGCGCCTATCGTGAAGTTCTGCGGCAGCGCGTAAGAGATCCCGACCTTCCAGTCTTCATAAGAATAGAGCGCGTCGTTGCTGCCGAGCGCAGCCGTGCGTGGATCGGTGCCGCTGTACTTCTGCTTGCCCCAGTGCGCCATGAGCGTGACACCGGTCAGCTCTTTTGCGAAATCGCCCAGCGGAACGGTAGCGGTGAGATCCAGGTACCAGGTGCCTTTCGAATCGAGCACTGCGAAGGTCTTGTTTCTCATGCTGTAAGAAAACTTCGCGGTGAGCCATTTCCAGCCCGCGCCGGCATAGAGCTCCCATGTGTCGGCTTTCGGATTGCCGGGCGCGCCGGGCGCCGAGAACGCGGCATCGCCCGGGTACCAGTAATAGAGCGTTCCGAGATCGAAAGCGAAATCGCCGAACGTCGGCTTCCACCCGCCGTAAAAATCCCACTCGAGACTGCCGCCCGCGCGATAGGCCCCGCCATCGCGCAGCCAGCTGATGTTCGAGGCCCAGGTGCCGGCGTAGAGACCGCTCGAATGCGCGTAATCGAAACCGCCCTGCAGCGCAGGCTCCTTGTTGGTCTGCGTGAGGCCACGGAATATGTACTGGCTGAAAAGCCCGACGTTGCCCGTCAGCGTGTGCTCGGGCGTAGGTTCGGCGGCGGCAGTGAGACCGGATGTCGCCGCGGCAGCGAGGAGGCCGGCGATCGCGGTTTTCTTGAGCATGGTGTCCCTTTCTGTTGTTGTCGAAGTACGTGCGCGGGGGGCGCTTCAGCACGGACCGTGCCAAAAGAAACAGTGAGACAGGTCAGGGACTTACCTGCAGTGTGCTACATTGTGGAACGCTGTGCGCACCGATTCGATGCGTGTCGCGCCGCATGCGCACAAAAATGGGGCGGGGAACTCTGGCGCTCGCGCGAGTGCCGCATGGGACAATGGCACATCTCTGCAGAGCGAACGATGGATCGAAAAATTCTGGACGATATCGATCGGCGCATGCGCGAAGTCTTCGCACACAGCCCCGCCGCCGATCTGGAGAAAAACCTGCGGTCGCTTCTTGGCGGCTTTTTTGCGCGGCTCGACCTCGTCACGCGCGAGGAGTTCGACATCCAGCGGCAGGTGTTGCTACGCACCCGCGAGAAGCTGACGGTGCTCGAAACGCGGGTTACGGAGCTCGAAAGAAAGCTCGGTGGCAGCGGCCCCGCTGCGGACGAGCAACCGTCGATACCGGAAACCCCCTAGGTCGTTCGGTCTAGCTGCACTTCCGTCGCACGCGCGTTGATCGTTATATATGTGATACGCGGACGGGACGCTCGTGGCGCTCGCAGTGCTGTACAGCCGCGCCCTGGCGGGCATGGATGCGCCGCCGGTGACGGTGGAAGTTCATCTCGCGAACGGGCTTCCGAGCTTCGCGATTGTCGGACTGCCCGAAGCGGAAGTCAGGGAAGCGCGTGACCGTGTGCGCGCGGCGCTGCAGAACGCGCGATTCGAGTTCCCGGCGCGACACATAACCGTGAACCTCGCGCCCGCGGATCTCCCGAAGGAATCGGGACGTTTCGATCTGCCGATCGCGCTCGGGATACTGGTCGCGACGGGGCAGCTGCCATCCGAAGACCTCGCCCGTTTCGAATTCGCAGGGGAGCTCGCACTTGCCGGCGAGCTGCGCCCGGTCCGCGGCGCGCTCGCGATGTCGCTCGGTGCGAAGCGCGCGGGCAGGGCCTTCGTGTTGCCGTGCGAGAACGCTGCGGAAGCTGCGCTCGTCGAGGACGCGGCGATCTACGCCGCGCGCAATCTGCTGGAAGTGTGCGCGCATCTCGCCAGGCGCGAGCCGCTCGGTCGCTACACTGTGAGCGCTCCGCAGACGCGCGTCGCGTATCCGGACATGCAGGAGGTGAGAGGCCAGGCGCATGCGAAGCGGGCATTGGAGATCGCGGCCGCCGGTGGTCACAGCCTGCTCATGATGGGTCCGCCGGGGACCGGCAAGACGATGCTCGCGATGCGACTTCCGGGGCTCCTGCCTGCGATGACGCAGCAGGAAGCGCTCGAGTCCGCAGCGGTGCAGTCCCTCGGTACGCGGGGCTTCAGGATCTCGACCTGGCGTGAGCGTCCCTATCGAGCGCCGCACCACACCGCATCGGCAGTTGCACTGGTGGGAGGCGGCAGCGATCCCCGCCCCGGCGAAATCTCGATGGCGATGCATGGCGTGCTCTTTCTCGATGAGCTGCCGGAATTCGAGCGGCGTGTGCTCGAAGTGCTCCGCGAGCCGCTCGAGTCGGGCCGCGTGAGCGTCTCGCGTGCGGCCCGGCAGGCCGAGTTCCCCGCGGAGTTCCAGCTGGTCGCGGCGATGAATCCATGCGCCTGTGGCTATCTAGGTCATCACGATGGTCGGTGCAGGTGCACACCCGACCAGATCGCGCGCTACCGCTCGCGCATCTCGGGTCCGCTCCTCGATCGCATCGATATCCACATCGAAGTGCCGGCGGTCGCCATCGACGACCTCTCGCGTGCGCAGGGCGGTGAACGCTCGAGCGACATACGAAAACGCGTCGAGCGTGCACGCGCGAAGATGATGGCGCGACAGGACAAGGCGAATTCGAAGCTCACGAGCGCGGAGGTGGAGCGCTATTGCTCGTTGAATGATCGCGCGGCGGCGATCCTGCAAAGCGCGATCAAGAAGCTCGGCCTTTCAGCGCGTGGGTATCACCGAATACTGAAGGTGGCGAGAACGATCGCCGATCTCGTCGGTGCAAACGAGATCACTGCGGTACACGTCGCGGAAGCAGTTCAGTATCGAAGACGCGATCGGCAATAGCGTG